>WJMR01000192.1 GCA_014727845.1 Ignavibacteriales bacterium | reverse complement strand
TCCCCGCCGAAGGCGAGCGTCCCGACAAGTCGGGATAACCTCCCTCGCTACGCTTGTCGCCGCTAAAAGAGCAACCCCCGCTTCGCCCCTCCTTCGTCGGGGCTACGCCGCCCCCTTAACAGGGGGCTGAAAAGATGGCGAGGCATCTCAATCTCTTAACCCCCTGTCAAGGGGGTCGCCGACCAACGGGAGGCGGGGGGTTCCGCGAGCAAAGCGAGTGGCGTAGCGAGCGGGGGTTGCTCCTTTCTCCTCGACACAAAAAGGGCGAACCCATTGGCTCGCCCTTAACATCTTGCTATGCAGCTCGTTTACTTAATCAGCAGCATCTTCCGCGTCTCTTGGAAGCGCTCGCCCGAGGCGCCGAGCGCGTCTATCCGATAGAAGTACACGCCCGAGCCGAGATCCGACGCGTTGAAGGACGTCGCGTGGTAGCCCGCTTGCTTGGCGGAGGACTCGAGTTCTCTTACTACCTGCCCCAACGAATTATAGACCGTCAATCGCACCGTCGCCGCTTCGGGCAGGGCGTAGCGGACGGTGGTCGCGGGGTTGAACGGGTTCGGATAGTTCTGCGAGAGGGAGAACGCGGTGGGGATATCAAGCTCCTTCACACTCGTCGGCTCTTCGATGGTGAAACGGGCGAAGGATCTATCGAAAACGGTCGAGTCGCTCGCGTCGGAGACGCGCACGCGCCCCATGACCGTCGGCGTCGCGGGTATCCTCCATCCGTATGCGGTGTCGGCGGCGGGAACCGAGTCAACGACTTCGATCCATGTCTCCCCGTCGTCCGTCGAGTAGTCTATTGAAACGCTCTCGACATTTTTACTTTCCCAAACAACGACGATCGCCGAATCGATTTCGAATTTTTCGCCGCCGTTCGGATCGACGACGTCGATCGACACCTCGAATAAAGTAAACACCGAGTCGGAAGGGTCGTTCTTGCTCGGGTCCTCGGCGTCGGCGACGCGAACGAGAGCGCTCGTCGTAGGTTTCCAAGGAAGCGTCCACAGATACTCCGTGTCCGTCGCGGGAACGGTAGCGACCGATCCCCAGGAGACGCCGCCGTTTGACGAATACTCGATATTCACGTTTTCGACGTGCGCGCTCGACCAGCGCACTGTTTGTTGGCTCTTAGTTTCCCACCGCTCGCCGCCGTTGGGAGAGAGGAGCGTTATGCCTCGTTCGGAGATGGTGAACGTCGTGTCGGATTGATCGGAAATTGCGGGATTGCTCGCGTCGGAAATCCTGACGAGAGCTAGGGTGGTCGGCTCGGTCGGGAGCGTCCACGCGTAGCTTGAGTCGGCGGGAAGGGTGGCGATTCTCGTCCACGCGGCGCCGGCGTCGGAGGAGTAGTCGATCGTAACGCTATCGACGTAGCGGCTCGCCCACGTTATCTCTTGTTCGCTCCCGATTTCATAATTCGGCGCGCCGTTGGAGAACAACAGAGTTATGGAACGCTCATAGATTGTAAAATTATGGGATTGGTCAAAGACGTTCCGGTCCGAGCGATCCGTTATTCGGACGCGAGCCCTATCATCCGCCGAATCCGGGAGCGTCCATAGATACGACGAGTCGGAGGCGGGGACTTCCGCAAGCTCGGTCCACGGAAATGCGTAATCCAACGAGTAGGCGATCACAACGGTGTCCACGGCGTCGGCGGTCCAAACGATTGATTGCTCGGAGCCAATCTCCCATTCCTCTCCGCCTTGAGGGCTCGTCAAGTGTATGGCTCTTTGCCTGATCGCGAAGGCGCCGTCGGTGACGTCGGCGAGCGTCAAGTCGTCGTGATCGGAGAGTCGGATCATCGCTCTCTCGTTCGGCTCGCTCGGCGTCCACAGAAACGACGAGTCCCTCGCGGCTACGGTCGCCACATCCGTCCAGACGGCGCCGCTATCGGCGGAGCATTCGATTTTGAGGGAGTCAACGCCAAAGCTCGACCATCGGATCTCGAAGGGCGCTCCCGCCTCGATTACGTCGCCGCCGCTTGGCGAGAGGAGAATCACTTCACGCTCTTTTATGACGAACGACGAGTCGCTCTCGTCTTTGATCGTCGGGTCCGAGGCGTCGGAGACGCGGAGTTTCGCTTCCGAAATCGGGACGCTCGGAACCGTCCACGGATAGCTTCCCCACGCCGCGCTCGCGCCCGAGACGATCGTCGTCCAGGTCGAGCCGTCGTCGGTCGTGTAGGCGATATCCACAAAGCTTACGGCGGCGCTTTCCCAAGTTATGCGCGATATGCCGCCGACGGGTATTGTCTCGCCGCCGTTGGGCGACGTAAGGACGACGGGCGGTGTAAGAGGAACGTCGCCTTCGTTTTCATACCACGCGATTGTTAGGTAAGAAACGCCCGAGAGTACGTCTAAATCTCCGTCCCCATCCAGATCGGCGGCGTAAACGGACATCATCGACCAGGTGGCGCTTGTGGTAATCACTTGTTCGCCGCCGAAGCCCCCGCTACCGTCGTTTTCATACCACGCGATTTTATGGTCGTTCCGGGACACCGAGAGGATATCGATATCTCCGTCCCCGTCGAGGTCGGCGGCGTAAACGAAATGCGCCCAGTCGGCGTTTGTGGTAATCACTTGTTGGGCGCCGAAATTCCCGTTCCCGTCGTTTTCATACCAAGCTATTTTATCGTCGTCCTGAGACGCCGAGAGGACGTCGATATCCCCGTCCTCGTCGAGGTCGGCGGCGTGAACGGATTGCGCGGCGTCGGCGTTTGTGGTAATCACTTGTTGGGCGCCGAAGGTTCCGCTTCCGTCGTTCTCGTACCACGCGATTTTATCGTCGAGATAAGACGCCGAGAGGACGTCGTAATCACCGTCGCCGTCGAGGTCGGCGGCGAATACCGAACGGGCGGCGTCGGCGTTCACGGTAAT
>WJMR01000191.1 GCA_014727845.1 Ignavibacteriales bacterium | reverse complement strand
GTCGGAACTCCGATCATACGTAATCGACAAATTTACGAGATCGCGACGGCAATTGAAACCGCCCGCGCCAAACGAGCCGTCGTTTTCCCCGAAAATATTTCGTACCTTTTCGGTTCTTATCTAATAGCCCCCGAGCCAATGATTCCATGGAAACGAAATCTCGGCGTCGTCTGGATTAGTCAGTTCTTCGCGATGGCGGGGATGAGCAGCGTCGTGCCCTTCCTCCCGCTCTATATCCGCGAGCTCGGCGTGACGCGACCGGAGCAAACGGCGTTCTGGAGCGGACTCGTCTTCGCCGCGCCGTTCATGGTCTCCTTCTTCGTCGCGCCCGTGTGGGGATCGCTCGGCGACAAATACGGCAGAAAGCTGATGACGATCCGCGCGGTGTTCGGATTGGCGGCGGCGCAACTGCTCGTCGGTTTCGCGGGGGACGTTTATCAACTCTTCTTCTTTCGGATGTTGCAAGGCGCGCTGAGCGGCTTTTATCCCGCGGCGATCGCCCTCGTCGCCTCGAACACGCCGAGGGAACGGAACGGCTACGCGATCGGGATGGTGCAGTCGGCGGCGACGGCGGGCAACATCGTCGGTCCGCTTGTCGGCGGGTCGCTGGCGGACGCGTTCGGATTCCGCAACGTGTTCTTTATCGTCGGCGGACTCATCCTCCTCACGGGCGTACTCGTGGCGTGGCTCGTCGAGGAAATCAACAAGCCCAAAAAAGAGCGCGCCGAGACCCTCGTCCAAAATTGGAAAACCGTTCTCTCGACCCGGCAGTTGCGGATGGCGGCGCTGTTCACCTTGGCGGGGGCTTTCTCCGTCTCGTTGGCGCGCCCCGTGTTCGTACTCTACGTCGAGACGTTCGACGTCGCGAAGTCCTCGCTCGCCATAGTTACGGGCGCGCTCTATAGCGTAACGGGCGTCTTCACCGCCCTCTCCTCGGCGTGGCTCGGTAGAAGCGTGGATAAACGCGGCGTGCGCAACGCCATCGTTCTCGCCGCCGGCGGCACGGGCGCGATGTATGTTCTCCACAGCGTCGTGTACGATCTCTATCTTCTGGCGCCCCTTCGCGCCGCCATCGGATTCGCCTACGGCGTCTTGCCCGTGGCGATCTACGCGTGGATCGGCAAGAGCGTCGAGGACGAGCGCAAGGGCGCCATCTTCGGCGTAACCTCCAGCTTCCAGATCCTCGGCATTATGCTCGGCTCCGTCGCCTCGGGATCGATCGCCTCGGCGGCGGGCTTCCGTTTCCCCTTCGCCCTCGCCGGCGTTACGCTCATCGGCGTCGCCGTCGTCGCCTTCTTCCGCGTCTTCAAAAACGAGTAGTCCGCAAAAAAAAAGCCCGCCCTTTCGAGCGAGCTTCGGAAGCGTGTTCCTCGTTCCGGAACGCGTGTTATTCCGGAATCTCCAATCCGACGAATCGGCTTGTGCCCCGCCGATCCACAACGACCAGCAAGACCGCGTCGCCTCGGTGGTACTCGATAATCTCTTGGAACCGCTCGACCGACTCGACCTCCTCGTCGCCCGCCTTCGAGACGACAAGATTCGCGAAGAGACCATGATCGCGCGCGACGCTGAACGACTCGACGTTCGTAATCATCACGCCGTTCTTCACCTTGTATTCATCGCGCTCCTTCGCCGTGAGATTCCGCACGGTCATCCCGAGATGGTCGAACGTCTCCTCGACCGACGCCTCCTCCTCTTCTTCCTCGACGACCTCCTCGCCCTTCTCGGCTTCCGCCTCCTCGTCGATCGCCTTCAGCTCGACGTCCACGGTGAACCTCTCCCCGTCTCGGAAAACGGTGAGCGTCACCACGTCCCCCGCCAACTTGGTGGCGACGTAGCCCTGCAGCTGGTTGGCTTTGTTGATCTTCCGCTCGTCGATCTTAAGAATCACGTCCCCTTCTTTCAATTCCGTATCGGCGGCGGCGCCGTCGGGCACAATCGTCTCGACGATAACGCCTTGCGGTTTGTCGAGTCCGAGCGCTTTCGCCATCGCGTTATCGACGTTGCGGATCTGAACGCCGATGTAGCCGCGGGTGATCTTCCCGTGCGCGATCAAATCCTTCGCCACCGTGCGCGCCATATTAATCGGGATGGCGAACCCGTAGCCGATATAGGTGCCCGTGCGCGAGGCGATCGCCGTGTTCACCCCGATCACCGCGCCGCTCAGATCCACCAACGCCCCGCCGCTGTTGCCGGGATTAATCACCGCGTCGGTCTGGATGAAATTCTCGATGCCGTAGCTGTCGTCGATCAAATTCAGCGGACGATCCAACGCGCTAATGATGCCCGACGTAACCGTCGAGGTGAGCGAGAGCGGGTTGCCGATCGCCATCACCCACTGCCCCACCTTCAAGCCGCCGCTATCGCCGAGATACGCGGGCTTCAACCCCGACGCGTTGATCTTCACGACCGCGATGTCGGTCAGCGGATCCGTTCCGACGATTTTCGCGTCGAACTTCCGTTCGTCGGAGAGCGTCACCTCCACGTCCGTCGCGTTCTCGACCACGTGGTTGTTCGTCAGGATGTAGCCGTCCTCGCTGATGACGATGCCGCTACCGAAACCGCGTTGCTTATCGGGCATATTGGGCGACTCGAACGGGAAGAAGAAATCCTTGTGCGGATCCTCGACCTTCGCGTCGGCGCGAATGTGCACGATCGCGGGCGTCACCTTCTCGGCGACCTCCACGAACGCTTGGCTAAACGAAGTTGCCGCCGCGTCCGCCGTCACGGGCGCCTCCGACGCGCCGAGTCGAACGTCCGCCATCGAGGGGTTCACCCATCCGAACCCGGAAACCATCATACCGCCGAATAAAACGCCGGTCGCCAACAGCGCCACTCCCGCGAGCACGTTCTTCCGTAATTTCATAATGCGCTCCTTTTCAAATTATTGTTCTTGTTCGAGATCGTTCGCCATTTCAAGCGCGCGAAGCCCGCGATAATTCTCGGCGTGCGCGCCCATATATTGTTCTAAGAATCTCAACGCGCGTCGCCCCGAAAAAGTTCTCTCGTCGGCGGCGTCGTTTCCGGATTTTAGACTAACGAGCTCGGCGAATAGTTCCGCGGGGAACGGCGCGAAGCTTCCCTCGCGATCCACGCACGACCGGCACGCGAACCCTCGCGTCGATCGATACCCCACCTCCGCCCCGAGCGGCTTTTCGCACACCGCGCATCGCTCGGTCGGAAGCTCGAAGCCGATCTCGCCGAGGAAGAACGCGAAGTATCGCGCCGTCGTCGTCGAAGGCGGCTCGCGGCGCTCTTCAAAAAGCCGGAGAATTTTCTTCAGCCCGCGGAAGAGCCGAGGGTTCGGATCGCGTTCGGTCGTCGAGCCGAGCGTCAGCTCCAACGCGGCGAAGGCGTACATCGTCGCGAGCGGATCCTCGCGGAGTCGGCGCCTCCCTTCGAGAAGATCGGCGGAGGAAATTGTCTGGACGTCGCGGGATTCCTTGTCGTAGTAGGCCACTTGCACGAGATTGAGCGGATCGAGAACGCGCCCCCGCTTGCCGCCCTCGCTCCTGCCGCCCTTAATGATACCGGAAATCTTGCCGCCGCGTTCGGTGTAGAGCGTCACGATTTTGCTCGTCTCCCCGTAGTCGGTCTTCCGGAGCACGACCGCCTCGTCGGTGAGAATCGGGCTCATCGCTCGAACCGGTAGGGGGGCTCGTGGAGGGCTCGCTCGGTCGCGATGCCGGCGATCAACTCGGCGGGCGTGACGTCGAAGGCGGGGTTGTAGGCGTCGTGACGCTTGTCGGCGACGCGCGTCCCTCGGAACGTCCGCACCTCCTCGCCGTCGCGCCGCTCGATCGGAATCTCTTCGCCGGAGGCGATCGACGCGTCGATTGTGGAGGTGGGCGCGGCGATATAAAACGGAACGTCGTGATAGGCGCAGAGGACGGCGAGATTATAGGTGCCGATCTTGTTCGCGGCGTCGCCGTTCGCGGCTATCCGATCCGCGCCGACGACGACCAGATCGATCTCGCCGCGTTGGAAGAGCGTGGCGGCGGCGTTATCCGCCAAGATGGAAAAGGGAACGCCCGATTTATCCAACTCGTAGGCGGTCAACCGCGAGCCCTGCAGGAGCGGGCGCGTCTCGTCGGCGTACACGTATTTCAGCATACCGCGCTCGTGCGCCGTCTTGAGAACGCTAAACGCCGTGCCGTCGCCGCCCGTGGCGAGCTTGCCCGTGTTGCAGTGGGTCAGCGCCGTCGAGCGCTTCTTGAACATTGCGAGACCGTTCTCCCCGATGCGCCGACACTTCTCGGCGTCGTCTCGGTGGAGCGCCGCGGCGAAGGCGACGAGTCGATCGTAGGCGTCGTCCTCGGAACCGCGCCGATACTCCTCCATCGCGCGATCGAGCGCCCACTTAAGGTTGACCGCCGTGGGTCGCGTCTCGACTAATCGCCGATACGCCCTTTCCGCCGCGGCGTTCGAGGGATCTCGCTTCAATCCGAGCGCGAAGCCGTACGCCCCGACGACGCCCAACTGGGGCGCTCCGCGCACCTCGAGGCGTTCGATCGCCTCGGCGATTCGCTCGACGTCGTCCGTCTCGACGTACTCCTCCTCCGTCGGCAATTTCGTCTGGTCGAGATAGACGAGCTTGTCGTTCTCGAACATGACGGCGAAGTAGTCCTCGCGCGCGGGCATCGCTACGCGGTCGGCTCGTCGAACGCGGAAAGTCGGACGAACTCGCGGAAGCGGTCGTTGATTCGCAGATCGGAAAGATCCTCCAACCCGCGGATGCTAAACTGCTCGACGCAGAAGCTCGCCATGGAGCTGCCGTAGATCACCGCGCGTTTCAAGTTCTCGGCCGAGACGTCCTGCGTTTTGTGGAGGTAGCCGATCAGACCGCCCGCGAACGAGTCGCCCGCGCCCGTCGGATCGTTGATCATCTCGAGCGGATAGGCGGGCGCGGAGAAGATCACGTCCTCGATGAACAGCAACGCGCCGTGTTCGCCCTTTTTAATGATGAGCGAGCGAACGCCCATCTCGCGTATCACGCCGGCCGCCTTCACGAGGTTCGGCTCGTCGGCTAATTGCCGCGCCTCCGAATCGTTGATGATCAGCATATCGACGCGCTTGATTACCTCCATCAACTCGTCGCGACGTCCGTCGATCCAGAAGTTCATCGTGTCGCAGACGACGAAGGAGGGGTTGTCGAGTTGATCGAGCACCTTCAGCTGCAACGTCGGATCGATGTTGCCGAGCACGACGTATTTCGCCGATCGCCAACTCTCGGGCACTTTCGGATCGAACTGTTCGAGCACGTTCAGCTCGGTGGCGAGGGTGTCGCGCGTGTTCATATCGTAGTGATACTTGCCCGCCCAGCGGAACGTCTTTCCGCCCTTAACGACCTCGACTCCTTCAAGGTCGGCGTTGTATCGTTCGAGTATGTCGAAATACTCCTTCGGAAAATCCTCCCCAACGACGCCGACGACTTTCACGGGTCCGGAAAAGTAACTCGCCGCGATGGCGATGAACGTGCCGGATCCGCCCAGGGCGTTGTCCGCTTTGTCAAACGGCGTTTCGACCGAGTCGAACGCGAGGGTGCCGACGACCAATAAACCCACGTTGGCTCTCCTTGTTTTGGAATGAATGAAAATATCTTCGCTAAATTACGCAATGGCGCGCTTAATTGCATGCCGCTACGCCGTCGTCGGAAGCCCGACGAACTCGAGGAACGAGCGCTCGTTGGTTAGGTATTCGGCGCAGACGGCGAGGGCGTCGCGCTGTCCTTTCCACGCCAAGAGGGGCGCGGCGCGCTCGGGCGTGAACCACCTCATCTCCGAGTGCTCGTCGGAAAGCCGCGGCGTCGAGTCGCGATCGACGACCGCGAGAAACACGGGAATGATCGAGAGCGCGTCGCGTTTCGGATCGTAAAAGGCGTTCGTCGTCGGGGCTACGAAGAACTCGCGCGGCGTCAGCCCCGTCTCCTCCTCGATCTCGCGTAGCGCCGTCCGCCACGCCGTCTCCCCCTCCTCGACGTGTCCCGTCACCATCTGCCATACGTTCGGATAGGCGCGGTCGGGCGCGCGCTTAAGCAACAACGTCTCCACGCCCGCGTCGCTCGGCGCGAACACGTGCGCCTCGATCATATTCGCCACGATTTGCATCGTCGTCCTTTCGTTTTTAAACAATAGTATATAGGACGCTAAAAGAACGCCCGCGCTTCGGCGCGCATTGTATGTATCGGATCCCCCCCCTCGCGCAACCTGCCGTCGTAGGCGAGCGTCGCCTGCAAATTGGAGCCGAAACGATAGTCGAAATTCAACCGCCAAAAATAATTCTTCCCGAACGGATTCCCGTCCGTCAGCTCGAACGTCGGCGCGAGGTCCGCGCGGTCGGCGAGGTATTCTTTACGCTCGATTTCGAGACGCAGTCGTCCCGCGTCCCCAATCGAGGCGCGGAGCCGCAGCGTTTGCGCGTTGGTCTCGAGGTTCACGTCGGG
>WJMR01000190.1 GCA_014727845.1 Ignavibacteriales bacterium | reverse complement strand
ATTCGGAACATCTACACGCGGATGGGCGGCGCCGCCGAAGCGACGACGATCGGCTTCGGCGATCGGATGCCCGCCGTCAACGCGACCCTCGTCAACTCGCTGATGATTCGCGCGCTCGACTTCAACGACATTTATTGGAAGGAAGACCCCTCGCATCCGTCCGACATCATCCCCGCGGCGCTGGCGGCCGGAGAGCTGGCGGGCAAGTCGATGAAGGAGGTCTTCGTCGGAATCGCGTTGGCGTACGAGTTCGAACAGCGACTCTGCGAGTTCGCCAAGCCGGGCGTCCGCGAGCGGAAGTGGCACCACGCCACGCTCACGCAGTTCGTCTCCCCCCTCGTCGCCGGCAAGCTGTTGGATCTCGACGTCGATCAACTCGTCGCCGCGATCGGAATCAACGGCGCGCACAACCACACGATCGGCTGTCCCACCGCCGGCAAACTCACGATGATGAAGAACACCGTCGATCCGATGGCGACCCAGAGCGGCGTCTTCGCGGCGTTGATGGCGAAGGAGGGATACTCCGGCACCGAGGCGGTCTTCGAGGGGAAGGAAGGGTTTATGGACGTCTTCGGTCCCGACTGGGACGTCGAGAAACTCGTCGGCGGATTGGGCGACGACTACAAGATCCTCACGTGCGGTATGAAGGCGTTCCCCACCGAGGCGCTCACGCACACGCACCTGACGGCGACGATCAAGGTCGTAACCGAGAACGACGTGAAGTACGACGAGATCGACGAGATCACGATCACGACGATCGCGCGCGCGTGCGATATCCTCTTCGATCCGCACAAATACCGACCCGAGTCCCGCGAGACGGCGGACCACTCGCTCCCCTACTGCGTCGCCGCCGCCGTCGTCGATCGGAAGATTACGACGAATACCTTTAGCGACGAGAAGCTCAAGGACCCGCGGATTTGGGAGGTCATCGACAAGATCAAAGGCGAGGCGTCCGAGGAGTTCGAGCGGATGTTCCCCGAGAAGCAACCCTCCCGCGTCGTCGTGAGGACGAAGGACGGACGCGAGTTCTCCGAGTATCTCGAATATCCGAAAGGCGACCCGCGCGAGCCGATGACGACGGACGACCTCGAGACGAAGTTCAACGCGCTCGCCGCGCCGCTTCTGCCCGAGCCGCGCCTCCGCTCGATCAAGAATATGATCTTCTCCTGCGAAGAGGCGACCGCCGAGGGATTTATGGACGCGCTAAAGATCGGAGAGTGACGCGGTATGACGACCGAAACGAAAGCCGAGGCGGGCAAACGCGGCGCCGACGTCCGCTCGGATTGCTGGATCGAGATCGAGCGCGCGAGTTCGGGCGGCGTCGTCCTCGAGATCGAGAGCAAAGTCTCGTCGATGTTCGGCAAGGCGCTCCGCCGACAGCTCGAGGAGCTCGCGGCGTTCTTCGAGATCGAGAACGCGACGATCCGCTTGGAGGACAAGGGCGCGCTCCCGTACGCGATCGACGCCCGCTTCGAAGCCGCCGTCAAACGCCTCGATCCGAGCGTCTCGAAAGAGAAACTTCCGCCCGCGGTCGAAGGAAATCAAACGCCCGCCGTTAAGGAGCGCTTCCGCCGCTCGCGGCTCTACCTGCCCGGCTCCGAGCCGAAGTTCTTCGTCAACGCGGGTCTCCACGGCTCCGACGCGCTCATCCTCGATTTAGAAGACAGCGTCGCGCCTTCCGAGAAACACGCGTCGCGGTATCTGGTCCGGAACGCGCTGCACGCCGTCGATTTTCATGGCGCCGAGCGGATGGTTCGGATCAATCAGTTGCCGCTCGGGTTGGACGACGTCGATCTCGTGGCGCCTCGATTCGTCGAGACGATCCTCGTGCCCAAATGCGAGTCGGCGGAGGACGTGCGCGCCGTCGAGGAGCGGGTCGCGAAATCCTTGGAGCGCGCGGGCGTCCGCCGAGACGTGTTCCTTATGCCGATCGTCGAAAGCGCGCTCGGCGTCGAGCGGGCGTTCGAGATCGCCGCGGCGTCCGAGAAGGTGTGCGCGTTGGCGATCGGGCTGGAGGACTACACCGCCGACATCGGCGCGCGGCGCACAAACGAGGGGACGGAGAGTTTCTACGCGCGGACTCGTCTCGTGAACGCGGCGAAGGCGGCGCGCGTGCAGGCGATCGACACGGTCTTCTCCGACGTCGCCGACGAGGAGGGGTTGCGCGCTTCCGTCGAAGAGGCGCGGTCGCTCGGCTTCGAGGGGAAGGGGTGCGTTCATCCCGGACAGATTGCGCCGATCCACGAGGCGTTTGCGCCGAAGCCCGAAGAGATCGATCTCGCGAAGAAGATCGTCGTCGCCTTCGACGAGGCGACGCGCAAAGGTCTCGGCGCCGTTT
>WJMR01000189.1 GCA_014727845.1 Ignavibacteriales bacterium | reverse complement strand
GCGTTCGAGACCGACTCGCTCGCCGAGTTCGAGAAGCGGATAAACCAATGCAAGAAGTGCCGACTCGGCGCCTCGCGCAATAAGTTCGTCTTCGGCGAAGGGAACCCAAACGCCGCCGTGATGGCGGTCGGCGAGGGTCCCGGCAGAGACGAGGACGCGCAAGGCAGACCGTTCGTCGGCAGGGCGGGCAAGTTGCTCAACGACATTCTCAAGGCGATCGACTTCGAGCGCGAGGACGTCTTCATCGCCAACGTGGTGAAGTGCCGCCCCCCCGGCAACCGCACGCCCGCGCGCGACGAGATGGACGCCTGCCTCCCTTATTTGGATAAGCAGATCGAGTTGATCAAACCGAAGCTGATCCTCTGCCTCGGCAAAACCGCCGCGCAGGGTTTGCTGAAACGCAACGACTCGCTCGGGAAGATGCGCGTCGAGACGCACCGCTACGGCGACGCGACGGTCGTCGTTACGTATCACCCCGCGGCGCTGTTGCGCAATCCCGAGTGGAAGCGCGGTTGTTGGGAGGACGTGAAAAAACTCCGCAAACTTTACGACGACTTGCCGAGCGCGTAGCGCCGGCGAAAGGAGCGACGATGCAAGAACCGGCTCCCCACTTTGCCGATCCCTCGGGCGCGCGGCGGCCGCCGAACGCCGAGGAAATCGAGCGCCGAATCCTCGGCGGCATGATGCTCGATCGCGAGGCGACCACGCGCGTCGTGGAGCTCCTCCGCCCCGACCAGTTCTACCGCAAAGGGCACCAACTCATCTACCAAGCCGTCGTGCAACTGTTCGAGGACGGCGAGGCGATCGACTACGCCACCGTCGCCGAAGAGCTCTCGCGGATGAAAAAGCTCGACGAGGCGGGCGGCGCGGCATACATTGGGCAACTCACGGCGGACACTTCCTCGGCGGCGAACATCGCGACCTACGCGAAGATCGTCATCGAGAAAGCGGCGCTCCGCGAGCTTATCGGCGTCGCCAATCACATCGCCGCCAACGCCCACGAGGGAACCGACGGCGCGTTCGAGATCCTCGACGACGCCGAGAGCGCCATCTTCGAGTTGGCGTCGAAGAACATGCGGAAATCCTATCGCCCCATCGCCGACGCGGCGCGCGACACGATGGAATACATCGAGGCGATCCACAACGAAGACTTTCGGAAGTTCGCCGTCCAGTCGGGCTACTACGATCTCGACGATTTGCTCGGCGGTTTCCAACGCTCGGATTTCGTCAT
This sequence comes from Ignavibacteriales bacterium, assembly GCA_014727845.1. GTDB lineage: Bacteria > Bacteroidota > Ignavibacteria > Ignavibacteriales > Ignavibacteriaceae > WJMR01. The sequence goes on along the minus strand of WJMR01000189.1, from coordinate 10,371 downwards.
CCTCGCCGCCCGACCCTCGATGGGTAAGACGGCGCTCGGGCTTTCCGTCGCGAGGAACGCGGCGTTCGCGGGAACCACCGTCGCTTTCTTCTCGCTCGAGATGTCCGAAAAGCAGCTGCTGATGCGCCTCATCTGCGCCGAGGGAAAACTCGACGCGCATCAAGTCCGCACGGGACGCTTTCCGAAAGAGAAGGGTCGGCTCATCGCCAAGGCGGTCGCTAAGATTTCCGAGGCGCCGATGTACATCGACGACGATCCGACGCTCTCGATACTCGAGCTCCGCGCGAAAGCCAGGCGCCTCAAGGCGGAGGAGGACGTCGGGTTGATCGTGATCGATTATTTGCAGCTGATAAAAGGGTTGCCCAATCCCGAAAGTCGCGAGCGAGAAATCTCGCACATATCGCGCTCCCTCAAGGCGCTCGCGAAGGAACTCGACATCCCCGTGCTTGCGCTCGCCCAGCTTAAGCGCGACGTCGTCGATCGCACCGACAAGCGCCCGCTCCTCTCCGACCTTCGCGAGTCCGGCTCGATGGAACAGGACGCCGACGTCGTCCTCCTCATCCACCGTCCCGAATACTACGGCGTGACCGTCGATAAAGAGGGGAACTCGCTCGAGGGGGTCGCCGAGATCATCGTCGCCAAGCACCGCAACGGTCCGACGGGCGACGTGAAATTGAAATTCGTTAAAAAGTACGCGCGCTTCGAGAATCTCGACAAGTTCGACCGCGAGCTTCCTCCGAAGAAAACCAACGCGCAATTACCCGAACCCGAACCCGAAGAGGAGAATCCATTTTGAGACTCGCAACATTCCTAATCGTAGTTACGTTCGTCGTCTCGGCGAACGCCCAGATGGCGTCCTACGGATACGAAGACGTTCAAGTCGCCAAATCGAAATTCGCCGTCGCCGAAGAGTTCGACGCCTCGCACAAGGACGCGCCGATCGGCGAGACGCTCGCGGCGGTCGGTCGATCGTTCATCGGGGTGGATTACCAAGCCCACACGCTCGACGCGCCCGGTCCCGAAATGCTCGTCGCCTATCTCGGCGGCCTCGACTGCATGACCTTCGTCGAGGCGTCGCTCTGCCTGACGCGCGTGTCGCGCAAAGGCGATCCAACGTTCGACGACTACCTCGCCGAGCTTCGCTTGGTCCGCTACCGCGACGGCGCGATCGACGGCTACCCTTCGCGGCTCCATTACTTTTGCGATTGGATTCGCGACAACGAGTCGAAGGGAATCGTCGAGGACGTGACCGAAAAAATCGGCGGCGTTCCCTACGAGCCGAACGTCGGGATTATGACCGCCAAACCCGACCGCTACGAGAAGCTCAAAAACAATCCCGAGTTCCTCGAGCGGATGCGCGAGATCGAGGCGACCGTCAACGCGCGGGAGTATCACTACATCCCGCAGGATAAGATCGCCGAAGCCGAGCCGAACATTATGGAAGGCGACATCCTCGCGATGGCGACTTCCATCGAGGGCGTCGGCGTCGGGCATACCGGAGTAGCCGTTCGAGGGGACGACGGACGAATCCACTTCCTCCACGCGCCGCAAACGGGAACGAAGATTCAAATCACCGAGAAGCCGCTCGCCGATTACGTCGCGTCGGTCGAGACGCACGTCGGCGTTATCGTCGTGCGCCCGCTCCCCGTCGAGTAATCACTTCACGAGTTTGAGGAGGGCGGCGATGTTCTCGTCGTCCTCTTTCATCTCCTCCCCCTTCGGCGTTTCGAGCACGAAGGGAACGTCCCACAGCCGCTTGTCGTTCATCAATCGTCGGAACCCCTCCACGCCGATATACCCTTTCCCGATGTGCTCGTGTCGGTCGCGCCGACTGCCGACCTCCATCTTGCTGTCGTTGGCGTGGACGGCGACGAGCCGCTTCAACCCGACGACCTCGTCCATCTCCTCGATCGTTTTCTCGTAGCCGAGCGAGTGGGCGAGATTGTGCCCCGCGCCGCAGAGGTGGGCGGTATCCACGCAGAACGTCATTCGTTGGTTATCCTCCACCTTGTCGATGATCCGCGCGAGATGCTCGAAGCGATACCCGAGCGCCGTGCCGTGCCCGGCGGTGAATTCGAGGCAGCTCGTAACGTCGAGGTCGGGCGCGCGCTCGTGCGCCCAATTAATCGAGTCGGCGACGAGTCGCAGACCCGCGTCGATGCCGCGCCCGCCGTGCGAGCCGGGATGGAAGTTGAGATGCGGGACGCCGAGCTTGTCGCACCGCTCGAGCTCCTCCACCAGCGAGCGCCGACTTTTCGCGAGCGTCTCCTTATTCTCGGAGCAGAGATTGATCAGGTAGGAGGAGTGCGCCATCGAGAAACGGAGCGAGGAGTCGGCGAACTTCTCGCGGAAGCGCTCGGCGAGCTCGTCCGTAATCGGCTTCGCGTCCCATCGGTTGTTGTTTTTCGTGAAGATCTGCATCGCCGTAAAGCCGTGCTCGTCGGCGCGGTCGATCGCTTTATCCGCGCCCCCCGCGGTCGAAACGTGCGCGCCGAGGAGGCGCCCTTTCATCGGTTCGGTTTTCTTCGCGGTCGCGCGCTTCTTCGTTGTTTTCGTGGATGTCGATTTCGCCATCGCTTTCCTTCAAGCTTGAATTGTTAACGCCGCTATAAAGTACGTTCTTTACCCCGCGCGCGCAAACGCGGAATTCTCGGAAAGGTCCGTCGCCGTCTTGAATCTCTACCGTCTATTGTCTAATTTTTCCGTTATGGAGAACGACAACCCGATGGAACACAACGAGGAGCGCGGCTTGGTTCCGCGCCGTCCGGGCGGCGAGTTGGCGACCCGCCCGTTGCACTTTTTTTGGATCGCGGATTGCTCCGGCTCGATGGGGCTCGACGGTAAGATCCAAGCGTTGAACAACGCCATCCGCGAGGCGATCCCGCATATGCAAGCGGTCGCCGAGGAGAATCCGAACGCGAACGTGTTGGTGCGCGCCGTTAAATTTTCCACGGGCGCCGAGTGGCACATTAAGGAGCCGACGGAGGCGAGCGCGTTCAAGTGGACGGACTTGCAGTCCGGCGGCATCACGGATATGGGCAAGGCGTTCAAGCTCGCCGCCGAGGAGTTGAAGATCCCGCCGATGTCCGAACGCGCGCTACCCCCCGTGCTCGCGCTCATCTCCGACGGACAGCCGACCGACAACTACGTCGAAGGTCTCGGCGAGTTGATGAGCCAACCGTGGGGCAAGAAGGCGGTGCGCGTGGCGATCGCCATCGGCGACGACGCCGACCGCGAGGTGTTGCGCCGCTTCATCGGTCACGATCGTATCGAGCCGTTGCAGGCGAACAATCCCGAGGCGCTGGTCAAACACATCCGCTGGGTATCGACGGCGGTGCTCAAGTCGGCGAGCGCGCCGGCGAGCGCGTCGGTCGAAGAGTTGCCGCGCGGATTAAACGTGCCGATCCCAACCCCCGTGCCCTCGGCGGACGAGATCTCGGTCGAGGACGTGTGGTGATCGGATGATCGATCGGACGCGAGAAGTCGCTCACCGTTGGTGGATCACGGGCAAGAGCGTGCGCGGCGCCGCCCACCGCCGACGAGACATCCCCAATCAAGACGCCCTGAACTGGACGCCGCTCGAAGATCGAAGCCCCCCCGTGCTCGTCGCGTTAGCCGACGGTCATGGCGGCGAGAAAAGTTTTCGGAGCGACGTCGGCGCGCGGCTCGCCGTCAACGTCGCCCTCGACACGCTCGGCGAACTCGTCGAAGCGCGCCGTCGAAACGACGACAAGGAGAACCTCACGTTCGTCAACCGATTCTGCCACGAATACCTTCCGCGAAAAATTTGGACGTACTGGCGACGCGCCGTTGACGAGGAGCTGGAGCGAACGCCCTTCGAGAAGAGCGAACTCGCCCTCGTCTTCCCCGACAATCCGCCGGAGAATCCCCTCCGGGACGAGCGCCGCTTCCGCCCCTTCGGCTCCACGCTCGTCGCCGCGCTCTTCACCGACGAGTTCTTCTTCTTCCTCCAACTCGGCGACGGGGACGCGATTGTCGTGGACGATCGCGCCGTCGCGAAGCGGGTTTTCGACGATCCGCCCACGCTCGGCGAGGAGACCCACTCGCTTTGCGGCGAGGAAGCGTGGAAGCGGACGAAATGCCGATTCCAAAAAATCTCCGACCAACCGCCCGTCCTCGCCCTCCTCGCCACCGACGGCTACTCGAAGTCGTTCGTGAACGACGAGGCGTTTCTTCAAGTGGGGACGGACTTACTCAAGATCGTCCGCAAGCAGGGCGTGGATTACGTCGATCACAATCTCGAGACGTGGCTGTCCGAGGCCTCCTCCGACGGCAGCGGCGACGACGCGACCGCCGCGCTAATCTACCGCTTGGAGGACGACGAAGGTTCGCCGATCTCCTCGCTGCCCCCAATCGGATGACGCAATGAATCAGATATTGAAACTCAAGCAAACCGTCCGCGCCGTCAACTCGAACCTCGACGTCGTCGTGGAGGATTACATCGGCGGCGGCGGGCAAGGCGAGGTGTACCGCGCCACGATGGCGGGCAAGGCGTCGGCGCTGAAGTGGTACTTCCCGAACACGGCGACCGAGGACCAGCGCGAAATCCTCGAGAATCTCGTCCGCATCGGACCGCCCGATAGACGTTTCCTTTGGCCCCTCGACGTCGCCGAGTCCGCGGACGTCAAGGGCTTCGGATACGTGATGCCCTTGCGCGACGAGCGTCACAAGAGCATCGTCGATTTGATGAAGCGCAAAACCGAGCCGACCTTCCGCGCGCTGTGCAACGTCGGTTTCCAGTTGGCGGATAGCTTCCTCACGCTCCACTCGAAGGGGCTTTCGTATCGCGACATCTCCTTCGGCAACGTCTTCTTCGATCCCGAGACGGGCGACGCGCTCGTCTGCGACAACGACAACGTGTCGGTGGACGGTTCCGAAACGTCGGGCGTCGTCGGCACGCCGAGGTTCATGGCGCCGGAGATCGTCCGAGGCGAAGCCAAGCCGAGCAAACGCACCGATCTCTTTTCCCTCTCGGTCCTGCTCTTCTATATTTTTATGGTTCACCATCCGCTCGAAGGCAAGCGCGAGAAGTCGATCAAGTGCCTCGACCTCCCGGCGATGAACAAACTCTACGGCGAGGATCCCCTTTTCGTCTTCGACCCCGACGACGAGAGCAACCGCCCCGAGCCGGACGTGCACGAGAACGCGCTCCTCTTCTGGCGCGTCTATCCCGGATTCCTCAAAGCGCTTTTCACGAAGGCGTTCACCGATGGGTTGCGGGATCCGCAGGACGGGCGCGTCGCCGAGAGCGTCTGGCGGATGTCGATGATCCGCTTGCGCGACGCGATTATGTATTGCCCGAACTGCGTCGCCGAGAATTTCTTCGACGAGGAGATGTGGAACGCCCATGAGCCCCAACACTGTTGGCGATGCGACGCGAAGATACAAGCGCCCCCTCGTCTGAAAACGGGCGACGCGCTTGTGGCGCTGAACTTCGACTCGAAGCTCTATCCGCACCACCTCGGCGATCTCTACAACTTCGAGAAACCGGTCGCCGAGCTCGCCCGCCATCCCAAGAACCCAAACCGGTGGGGACTGAAGAACGTCGGGAGCGGCGAGTGGACGATGACGAAGCCCGACGGCTCGACGACGCCCGTTCCCCCCGGCAAGAGCGTCGGCATCGCGCGCGACGTCGAGATCGACTTCGGCGGCGCGACCGGCGTGATTATGGCGTAGCGACCGGAGCGTCGATGCTCGACTCCCTCTTCAAACGATACCGTAAACCCGACGACGCCGCGAAGGACGACGCCGCGAAGGACGACGCCGCCGATAAGCCCCGTCTGGTGCGGGTTGACGACGACGTCGCCGACTCGCTCGAGGACGCCGCCCGTCGCGAGGGCCGCCCGCCCGATCTCCTCGCCAACCAATGGCTCCGCGAAAAACTCAACGAACGCCGCGACACGCTCGAAGGTTCGTCCCGTCACGACCGCGAGGGCTCCGCGCCCGCGATCGCGTTGACGAAGGCGCTCGATCGGTTCGGACCCTCGCTGGCGAGCGACGGCAGACGACTCCGCGCGATTCTCAACGATATGTGCGGCGAGAAGAAACGGGGCGTCAATCTTTTGATGGCGGCGCGCGACGCGGGGGCGCCGGAGGAGATCGCGCGGTTGGATAAGGACCTCGATTATTTCGACGAGTCGCGCATCGCCGCGCGCGTGGCGGCGGAATCGGGCGTCGAACCCGACGCCGCTCGGTGGAGCGTGCGACGCTGGGCGGACGCGCTCGGCGGCAGAGACCCGCGCCCCAAAGCGAACGACCTCGACGAGGCGGACTACTTCGCCGCGACGACCGCCGACCGCGAGGAAGAACGGTTTCCGCCCAAGGCGACGGGCGCCGCGATCGCGACCGCGCTCGCCTTTTCCGCCGACGGCGCGGGATTGGCGGCGGGGTGCGAGAACGGCGACCTCCTCCGATGGGAAACGCGCGGACCCGCCGAGGGCGCGATCGTTCGCGCGGCGACCTCGCCCGTCACCGTCGCGACGCACTCCCTCGACGGCGAGGCGATTGTCGCGAACGCGGGACGCGGCGAAGCGACGATTTGGCGAACCGCCGATTCCGACCGCGCGACTCGGCTCGCGGGCTTCGGGGGCGACGCGCTCTCCGCGGCTATCTCCCCCGACGGCGTTCGCGTCACGCTCGGCGGCAAACGCGGCAAGCTCGCGATCTTCGACGCCGAACGAGGCGCGATACTCGCCACGCGCCCCGCCAAAGGAACGATCGACGCGCTCGCGCTCGGCTTTTCCCATACGGGCAGGTATCTCGCGGCGACCGACGACGACGGCGCGATTTTTCTGGACGCCTCCACTCTCGCGGTCGTTCGGCGCTTTGCGCTCGGCGCCCCCGCCTCGGCTATCGCTTTCTCTCCTTCCGAAAATAGACTCGCGTTCGGTTTGGTGAACGGCGAGTTGCGTCACGCCGCTTTCGACGCCGACGCGACGCTCTTGGGCAAACGCGAAGGTCGCGCGCTCGCGGCGGCGTTCACCCCCAACGGGGAAACGATCGCGACGATCGACGCGACGGGCGCGGTCTCCACGCAGGCGCTCGGCGAAAGGAAACGTCGCGTCGGCGCGCTACCCGCCTACGACGCGGGTCCCGTAGCCCTTTCCCCCGACGCCCGGCTCTGCGCGTGGCGATCCGGAAACCGGCGCGTACTCATTTCGCTCGTTTCATCCCTTACGACCGATCTTCGCTAACGGCTTTCTCTTTGTTCGTCATTCCCGTATTTTTTAGGAACGTCGAAAAACGACGCTATCTATTTATATAGAGATACGCCAAGGGATGCTATGAAAACGTTTGGGATATTCTTCGCCGCGCTCGCGATCTCGACGACGCTACTCGCGCAGGATTACGACGACGTCAAACTGACGGAATGGGTCTCGTCGGAGGGCGAGCGCCCGGAAACCCGAGCCGAGTGGAAGGCGCGCTTCGACGCCAAGCCGAAAGAGACGGGCGCGGGGTTGGTCTATGAAACGCCGCGCGGTTTCTCGTTCGCGGCGCCCTCCGCGATTGACACGTTCGTTTTCGGCGAGGATTACGCCGCGCCGCTGGTGTACGTCTATCGCCCCGACGGCTCGATGAGCGACGCGCTTCCGCCCGACGCCTCCTTTTACGTTTATATGAACGGCGACACGACGCGTCTCCTCACGGACGAATCGCCGCGATGGTCGTTAAACGAGGCGAACATCACGGGCAAGGGTTATCTCCGTTCCGAACTCGGCAACTTTAGCGATCCGCCGTTCGAGGCGGGCGACGAGGCGACGATCGTTTATACCGAGCGCGCGGGCGACGGCTTCCGGCAAGGCGCGACGTCGTTCACCGTCGCGACGATACCGCCTTCCCCTATGCCCCGCTCGTTGTTCCTCGAACAAACCGCAGCGCCCGAACCGCCGCGCGACGTGCGAGTGGAACGCGACGGCGACACGGCGCGCGTTTCGTGGCGAGGGGCGTCCGGCTTGGAGTACGACGTGTTCCGTCGCTCGCTCGGCGATTTATTGACGACGAACTTTCCGCGTTATGAATACGAGCTTATCGCCTCGGGGGTTTCAACGGAAACGTACGCCGACATAGAGACGAGCGGCGATCGGTTCGGGTATATCGTGTTCGCGCGCGACCCGGCGACGGGCTTGAGAAGCGGTCGCTCGCGCGAGGGCGACGAGGGGAGCGTCCACCCCGATACGCGACTCGTATTGGTCGAGCCGTCGCTCTACGCGGCGATCCAAACGAACCTGCTCGACCTCGTTTCCGAGTGGGAGACCGAGTGCGACCGCGTGATCGTCTATAGCCGCTCGTTCGCGGACATCCACGAACTGAAGGACACGCTCCGCGCGATCCCCGGCTTAACGGGCGCGCTGCTCGTCGGCGAACACCCCGTGCCCTACTACCAGCAGGGAGTTTGCGAGGACGGCTCGTGCGAGGGCTTCCAAGAGTATCCGTGCGATTTGTTCTACATGGATTTGGACGGCGAGTGGAGCGACCGTTACACGATGTCCTACTCGAGCTACGAAGAAACGCCCGACGGCGTGTTCGACACGCACACGCAGAACTATCCGATTAACGACGAGGCGCCGGAGATCGTTCTTGGTCGCCTACTTCCGACCGAGTCGATGGGCGACGCGGCGGAACTCGTCAACGCCTACCTCGAACGCGTCGTGAACTATCGACGCGGGTTGGGCGGCGTTCGTCGTCCGATGAGCGCGCTCTCCTTCTGCGACGACGACTGGCGCGACTGGGGGAACGACGTCGCCTCGACGTTCATCCCCGAAGCGTTCCCGGACGTAAAGAACGTCTATCGCGTCAACGAAACCACCGCCGCGAATTACAAAGCGGAGCTGCCCCGCGGCTACCATATGATCCACACGTACGTCCACTCGTCGTCGCTGGGTCACTCGTTCGCGCAAGACGACGGCTCGTCTTCGAGGTGGGTAAGCTATTCGGACATCGTCGATTTTGGCGCCGACGCGAATTTCTATCTTTTATTCGCGTGCGGCAACAGTCGCTACACGAGGGACAACAATTGCGGAGCGACGTACGCGTTGCGCACGGAGTCGTGCGTCAACACGGTCGGCACCACGCACAGCGGCGGTATGCGTAATTACAAGACGTTCTACGGCGAGCTGGCTCGCGGCGCCTCCTACGGCGAAGCGTATTTGCGGACCTATCAAGCGGGCGCCAAATCCGGTTTCACCCAAGACTCGAAGAATTGGATGTACGGGTTGACGCTCAACGGCGATCCGTTCACGACGCTCGCCGGTCCCGAGACGCCGTCGTTCGTCGGGAGCTCCGACGCGGAGACGCCCGAGCGCTTCGCCGTCGGGTGCTATCCGAATCCGTTCAACGCGACGACGACCGTTCGCATAACGCCCGGCGCGGCGGCGTCGGTCGAGTTCCGCGTTTACGACGCGCTGGGCGCGGAAGTCGCGTCGCCCGTTCGGAAGCGGATCGACGAGAGCGGCGGCGAGTTCGCGTTCGACGGCTCGGCGTTGGCGAGCGGCGTCTATTTCTATCGCGCCCGCGCGGAGTTTTCCGACGGCGGGGTCGCGCGCGCCGCGGGCAAACTCGTACTTCTGAAGTAGCGTTTCAACCGCTCTCGCCTTGCGATAATTTCACAATAGCGCTATGTTGCGCGCAAAGGTGGCGCTACGCGCGCTATGTTAATTCCAAAAAAGGGACGAATGATGAACGCTCGCGGAATCGCGTGGACGGCGTTGGCGTTGCTTGTCGGTTGCGAAACATCGCAACAATTTGAAAGCGAACGCGAGCGCATCCGCGCGTCGAATATAAAGAGCGAAACGGCGGTGGAGTACGGGTTCAGCTACGGCGAACGCGAGGAAGAGGGCAAGCGCCTCTACTCGAACGAATACGACCGCGAGGGCAACCTCGTCGAGTACACGGGCTACCGCTACTCGGACGGTTCCGTCTTCGCAAAGTCCGCATACTCCTACGACGAGCGCGGCAATCTCGTCGAGTCTATCTCGTTCAAATCCTACACGCCGGAAAAGATCACGCGGAAGATTCACCGCGATCGTCGCGGTAGAGAAATCGAAAGCGTTGTGTACGACAAAGAAGGATTCGTGGCCGGTAAGACGCTCTACGAGCGCGACGACGACGGGACGCTCCTCGCCGAACGACGCGTCGGACCCGAGGGCGAAACGATCTCGACGACGACCTACGAGTACGACGAACGCGGTAAGACGATTGAAGCGATCAGGCGCGCGGGCGACGACTCGGCGACGACTCGGACGACCTACGAATACGACGGCGGCGAGGCGCCCGTCCGAACGACGAAATACGACGCCGACGGTTCGGTCGTCATGAAAACCGTTTTCCAATACAACGACGACGGCGCCGTTC
>WJMR01000188.1 GCA_014727845.1 Ignavibacteriales bacterium | reverse complement strand
TCGAGTGGGTGATCCCCTCGATCGCGTCGGATAAGCCGTGCGCGAAATCGTACATCGGGTAGATGTTCCACTTGTCGCCCGTCCGATGGTGCGAGGCGCGGAGGACCCGGTAGAGCGCGGGGTCGCGCATATTCAAGTTCGGCGACGCCATGTCGATCTTGGCGCGGAGGGTCTTGCTCCCGTCCGGAAACTCGCCGTCGCGCATCCGCCGGAAAAGGTCGAGGTTCTCCTCGACCGAGCGGTCGCGGTAAGGGCTGTTCTTGCCCGGTTCGGTGAGCGTGCCGCGATACTCGCGGAGTTGATCTTTGTCGAGGTCGCAGACGAACGCGTCGCCTTTCTTGATCAACTCGACGGCGAAGTCGTAGAGTTTCTCGAAGTAGTCCGACGCGAAGAAGAGACGATCCTCCCAATCGAAGCCGAGCCAGTGGACGTCCTCTTGAATCGACTCGACGTATTCGACGTCCTCTTTCGTCGGATTCGTGTCGTCGAAGCGGAGGTTGCACTTGCCGCCGTACTCCTTCGCGATTCCGAAATTCAGCGCGATCGATTTCGCGTGCCCGATGTGCAGATACCCGTTCGGCTCGGGGGGGAAGCGCGTGTGCACCCTGCCGCCGTGCTTGCCCGCCGCGTTCTCCTCGTCGATGATCTCGCGAATGAAGTCTTTGCCTTCGGTCTTTGGTGTCCGTTCGTCCGCCACGCGCGCTCCTTGCCGTCTTGTGTTGTTGTCGGATTGTTTAAACCTTATAAGGTACGCAATAGGCGCGAGTATTGAAACGACGGGGTGTTTTCAATTGTTCGGAATCGTTGACCGTGACAATAATATTTAATAACTTTTTAGTTAACATACCCGTAACGTTACAACGATTCGACGCTATTCCGCACGGAGGACGATGCATGAGTTTAGTTGACGACATATTCGGACGCTTGCGCGTAAAGGCGAAAGCCATAATTATTATAGTCGGATTCTTCGTCCCCGTCGCCGTTCTCCTCTATTTTTTCGTGACGGCGCGTCTATCGAGCGTCGAGTTCTCCGAGAAGGAATCGGCGGGCGTCGAGTATCTGGAGCGGATCGGCGCGGCGACATATTACGTCGTCGAGCGCGACATAGCGGCGGACGACTACTTCATGGGAGTCGCGACGGAGGCGGACGTCCGCGCGAGCGACGACCGCGTTGACGCCGAACTACAAGCGCTTGAAGCCGTGCATGAAGAATACGGCGACGACATCCCCGAGTTAGGCGCGACGATAAGGGAGCTGAAGGCGAAGTGGGAGGACGTGAAGCAAAACGCGCTCGGCTCGACGTTGGAGCGAAGCGAGGCGTTGCACGAGGATTTGCTAACCGCCGGCGTCGAGGCGATGGAGCGCGTCGGAGAAGTTTCCAACCTTATACTCGATCCCGAGCTCGACAGCTACTATTTGATGGAGGCGACGGTGATCCGTTCGCCGCAACTTTGGTTGGAAATCCACGGGATGCGGGATTACGCCCTCGAAGGCGCTCGAGTCGATTCGCTTTCGTTCCAAGCGCGCGCCGAGCTGGCGTCGCTCACCGATCGCCTCGAGATCGACGTCGAACATCTGGAAGCCGCGATCGACAAGGCGATCGAGAACAACCCCGAAGGGTATCTCGAAGAGCCGCTACGGAAGCCGACGACGGAAGTCGTCGAAGGGGCGACCGCCGCCGCCGCGTTGATCGACGGACACCTTTTTCGAGACGCTCCCCTCGCCGAGACGGAGGTCGTCGGCGCGTTCGACGGGACGCTAACCGACGCGTTCGAGCTATGGCGGGCGGCGCTCCCGCTACAAAAGCGGGTTATCGACGGTCGGGTCGGCGAGACCGAGTTTGAGCTGTACCTTTATTTAGCCGTCTCGCTGATTGTGCTCGGGGTCGTCGGGTTTATCGGACAGGGGATACTCTTAAACGTCGCGGGCGCGGCGAGGAGAGTCTCCGAACGAATGACCGCCTTCGCCGAAGGAGATCGGGAAGTCGAGGCGCTCAAGGTGGAAACGGACGACGAGTTCGGGGAGATGTCCCGCGCATTCAACTCGATGCGCGCCTCGATAGGCAAGGCGATGGCGAACCTGGAGGAAGAGCGCGCGAGCGTGGAGCGGAAAGTGGAGGAGGCGACCTCCCACTCCGAGCGCCAACGCGAGTATCTCGCCCAAGCCGCGTCGCGCCTGCTCGAAGGAATGGACGCGTTCGCGGAGGGCGATCTTTCGATCAATCTTGTTTCCGCGGGTCGGGACGAGGACGAGATCGACCGGCTCTTCAAGGGCTTCAACCGCGCCGTCGAGAACATCCGCGCGATGGTGGGGCAGGCGAACGCGTCGGCGAACGAAACGGCGCAATCCGCCGACACGATTACGGCGAGCGTGGAGCAGATGGCGGCCGGCTCGCGCCAGCAGAGCGTGCAGACGACCGAGATCGCCTCGGCGATCGAAGAGATGACGAAGACGATTATGGAAACCTCGCGCAACGCCGAGCAAGCCGCCAAAGAGGCGCGGCAAGCCGGCGACGTCGCCGAGCGCTCCGGCGCCGCCGTCGGCGAGGCGGTAGAAGAGATGCGCGCCATCGCCGAGACCGTGGGGCAAGCCGCCGAGCAAGTAGAGGAACTCGGCGACTCCGGCAAACAGATCGGCGAGATCATCCGCGTGATCGACGAGATCGCCGACCAGACGAACCTCCTTGCGCTCAACGCCGCCATCGAAGCCGCCCGAGCGGGCGAGCAGGGACGAGGGTTCGCCGTCGTCGCCGACGAGGTGCGCAAGCTCGCCGAACGAACCGCCGGCGCCACGAAGGAAATCGCCGAGATGATCGTCAAGCTGCAACAACGCACCGACGCCGCCGTCGAGACGATCCGCAAGAGCGCCGAGAGCGCCCGGAACGGACAGTCGATCGCCGATCAGGCGGGGCTCTCGATGACCGACGTCGTCGAAACCTCCAAGCGCGTCGAGGACGTCGTCGGGCAGGTCGCCTCCGCCTCCGAGCAGCAATCCTCCACCGCCGAGGAGATCAGCAAGAACATCGAGTCGATCAGCTCCGTCACCGAAGAGAGCTCGATCACCGTCGAGGAAATAGCCCGCGCCGCGCAACAACTCGCCGATATGACGGGCAATCTCAAAATCCAACTCGACAAGTTCCGGCTCTAACGCATTTCTCTTTTTTCTTCGTTATCTTTCGAGGAAATTGCCGAGCGCCTCGCCGACGGCGGCGGGGCGTTCTTTTTTCCGAACCCATAATCCGACCGACTATGAAACGTTTCGCTATCTATATTATAGTGGCGAGCTCGATCTCGCTCGCCTTCGCCCAAGCGCCCCCGAAGCGCGAACTCCGCGCCGCGTGGGTCGCCACCGTCGCCAACATCGATTGGCCCCGCGACCGTAACGCGCCCGCCACCGAGCAAGTCTTCGAACTCATCCAACTCTTCGACGCGCTCGAAGAGGCGGGAATAAACGCCGTGTTCTTCCAAGTCCGCACGGAGGCGGACGCGCTCTATATGTCGCCCCACGAGCCGTGGTCGTATTGGTTGACGGGCGAGCAGGGGACGCCGCCCGATCCGTTCTTCGATCCCCTCGCCTACGCCGTCGAGTTGGCGCACCAACGCAATATGGAGTTGCACGCGTGGTTCAACCCCTACCGCGCCGCGCACGACGTCGCCAAATACGAAGCCGCGAGGTCGCACGTCACCAAGCGCCGCCCCGATCTCACGCTGAAATTCGGCGACTACCGCCTTCTCGATCCCGGCAGCCCCGAAGTTCGACGCATAGTCAAGCGAGTCGTCGCCGACGTCGTCACCCGATACGACGTGGACGGCGTGCACTTCGACGACTACTTCTACCCTTACGATAAAATCGAGAGCGAGGACTCCCTCTCCTTCGATTGGTTCGGCGGCGAGACGCTCGACGTGGACGACTGGCGGCGCCACAACGTCAACCGCTTAATGGCGGAACTCTACGCCGCGATCAAGTCCGTCAAGCCGCGCGTCAAGTTCGGCATCAGTCCGTTCGGCATCGTCAAGAACGAATACGCGGGCACCGACGGCTTCGACTCCTACGAGATTCTCTACTGCGATCCCCTCACGTGGATCAACGACCGAACGATCGACTACGTCAACCCGCAACTCTATTGGAAGATCGGTCACGAGCGGGCGGATTTCGCGAAGCTCCTCCCCTGGTGGGCGTCCGTGAAAGGCGCGCGACACCTCTACGTCGGGCTCTACGCCTCGAAGATGGCGCGCGAGGATTACGAAGACCCCGCGATGCTCGGCAAGCAGTTGCGGATGACCCGCGCGATCGACGGCGTGGACGGCGTGGTCTATTTCAGCGCCAAGGCGATCGGCGGCAACTGGAACGGTCTCGCCGACTCGATGCGGACCGACTGGTTCGCGTATCCCTCCTTCCCCCCGACGGCGCCGTGGCTCGACGCCCTTCCGCCGAAGGAGCCGTTCGATCCCGTCGCGAGACCCGACTCCGCCTCGGGCGGCGCGCGCTTGAGTTGGGGCGACCCGCGTCCCGCCGAGGACGGCGAGAAGCCGTACTACTACGTCGTCTATAGCGCGGACGATCGCGCGCCGAACGTCGAGGATCCGAGAGACGTCCTCCGCGTTCTTCCGCCCGGCAAGCGCGGCTTTGTGGACGCCGATTACGAGGAAGGGCGCGTCTATCTCGTGAGCGCGTTCGACCGCCTCCACAACGAGAGCGCCCCCGTGAAAGTCCGTTTCCTCGAGGACGAGTAGCGCGATGAAGCCGAGGATTCTCGTCGTCTTCACGGGCGGCACCTTCTCGATGCGGTTCGACAAGGAGACGGGCGGCGACAAACCCCGCCTCGGGGGCGACGAGCTGATGGCGATGATGCCCGAGGTCGCCGAGCTCGCCGACGTTACGCCGCTCGACTTCGGCAAATATCCGGGTCCGCATATGACCCCCGCTCTGATGTTCGAGCTCTCCAAGCGCGTGCGCGGAGAACTCGAGCGGAACCGCTACGACGGCGTCGTGATCACCCACGGCACCGACACGCTCGAGGAGACCGCCTACCTGCTCGACTTGACGCTCGCGACCGACGCCCCCGTCGTCGTAACGGGATCGATGCGCTCCAGCTCCGAACCCGATTGGGACGGACCGCGCAACGTCGCCGACTCGATCCGCGTCTGCCTCAACCCCAATTGCCGAGGGATCGGCGTCCTCGTCTGCCTCAACGGCGAGATCAACGCCGCCGGCGAGGTCACCAAGACGCACACCGAGGATATCGAGACGTTCCATAGTTTGGATTTCGGCGCCCTCGGATTCGTCCAACGCGGGCGCGTCGTGCTCAAT
>WJMR01000187.1 GCA_014727845.1 Ignavibacteriales bacterium | reverse complement strand
GGGGGCTCGCGTAAGCGCGTTTACCGACAAGGGCTACCTACTTGTATGGCGCCCGCCTTGGTCGCGTATTGGAGTTAACGTTACGATTATTCGGCGACGGTCGTCGAAAGGAGGAGCCCCCTAAACATACCACCGCCCTTATAGTAATGTTCATATATCCCTGTTATTCGTTACGCATCGCTCCGTTCCTCGCGGACGACCTCGCTACTTATTGTGCGATGGTAATGTCCCCCTCGTTCGGAGCGGATAGTAAAAAATATTAGGTATTCAATAATTAAAAATCAAGGGAAAGAGAGCGAAGGGGGATCTCTTTCAGCCCTATGTTAAGGGGGCGGCGTAGCCCCGACTAAGGAGGGGCGAAGCGGGGTCCCGACGGGTCGGGATTCACTCGCTACGCTCAGTCAGTTCCATTCTCCGCCGGGCTTTTTTATGTGCGGAGGTTATTGTGGCGAACTTCCCACACCCGCCCCGACGTTGTCGGGGTTCCTTCGCTTTGCTCAGTCAGTTCTTCTCGCCGCTAGGGAATCCCCCCGCCTCCCTTCGGTCGGCGACCCCCTTCAGAAGGGGGTATGATAAAAAAGGGCGAGGCGCGGTCTTAATCTCTTTGCCTCCTGTCAAGGGGGCGGCGTAGCCCCGACGAAGGAGGGGCGAAGCGGGGTCCCGACGGGTCGGGATTCACTCGCTACGCTCGTTCAGTTCCTTTTGCCAAAGGAGGCTCCTCGCGGCGCTCGCCCGGTTCCGCGAGCAACGCGAGTGGCGTAGCGCGCGGAGCTTTTCTCTCGGAACGGCGCCATTCGCCATCGCTCACTCCCGAACCCCTTTCCTTTTTCGCGCGTCTTACGCCTTGGGCGAGCGGGTAGTAAGCTCCCGCGATTACGAGGAACGATTACGCGACGGTTCTCGTTGTTTGATATACGCGGCTTGTTTTCGTATTATTATTAGATTGAAAATTCCGGAGAATTTGGAATGAGCGAACCACAGAAGCGTTGGGCGGTCGTCCTCGGCTCCTCGAGCGGTTTCGGGGAGGCGACGGCGAAACGCCTCGCACAGGACGGCTACCACATCATCGGCGTGCATCTGGATCGCCAGAAGACGATGCCGAAGGTGCGCGATATCGTCGCCGAGATTGAAGCCAACGGCGTCGAGGCGCGTTTCTTCAACGTCAACGCCGCCGACGAGCGCAAGCGTCGCGAGATCCTCGACGAACTCGAGGCGATGCCCGGCGGTAAGCCGAGAGTGCACGTCCTCGTCCACTCGCTCGCGTTCGGGACGCTCGGACCGTTCATTCCCAAAGAGGGCGAACGCGCGTTGACGCAAGCCCAAATGGAAATGACGATGGACGTCATGGCGCACACGCTCGTCTATTGGACGCAAGACCTCGTGGCGCGCGGTTTGCTGGAGCGCAAAGGCAGAGTGATGGCGATGACCAGCTCGGGCGGCAAAGCCGTTATTCCGAACTACGGCGCCGTCTCCGCCGCGAAATCCGCCATCGAGTCGCACGTCCGACAGCTCGCCTTCGAGTTGGGGCATATGGATATCGGCGTCAACGCCATCCTGGCGGGCGTTACCGACACCCCCGCGCTGCGGAAGATTCCGGGCAACGAAAGTATGATCGAATCGGCGAAGAAGAAGAACCCGCGCGACCGCCTCACCAAGCCCGAGGACGTCGCCCACGTCATCGCCTTAATGTGTCGCGAGGGCGCCGAGTGGATATCCGGAAGCGTCATCCATGCCGACGGCGGCGAGGACGCCGTAACGTCGTTCTGACAAGAGAAGACATCGAAACTAAACTATTATATATACGCATTAACTTAAAAAGGAACCCATGAAACCCATCGAAGTAACCGACGCGACTTTTGAAGACGAAATCTTAAAATCCGACAAGCCCGCGCTCGTCGATTTCTGGGCGGTCTGGTGCGGACCGTGTAAGGTGATCGCCCCCGTCGTCGAGGAGATCGCCGCGGATTACGACGGCAAGCTCGTCGTCGGCAAGTTGGACGTGGACTCCAACCAAGAATCCGCCATTAAATACGGCGTCCGCTCCATCCCCACGCTGCTCGTCTTCAAGGGAGGCGAAGTCGCCGCCACCATCATCGGCGCCAAGCCGAAAGAGCAGATCGTCAAGGAAGTCGAAGCCGTCCTCTAACCGAGGCGACGGAAAACGAACGAATTCGAGGGGCTTCGCGCCCCTTTTCCTTTTCCCACTCCGTTCTCGCCCTTGACTCTCAAGGGTTTGCGCCCCGTCACATAGGGCAAACGCCCTATTGCTTTTAATGGAACGCTCGGATATATTCTCGCGTTACGTTAACGCGCATTGTTGACGGGACACTGTTCTCGACCTTTTTGAACTTCAAATTCTGTACAAAAAGGTTAACTTACGGAGTTATGTTTGCGTATGCGGAACCGAGCGCGAGGTCCTTCCCGGAACGCGTTGCTCGTTTTCGCGAGAAAAATATCATCAATCAACGCTTCTCCGCGAACGACAAATAGATAGGCGCGGAAGAAACAAAGCCGAGGAGGCAAAGTAATGAAACACAACAAATTCATTTTGAGCGCGCTGGCGCTTCTGCTGGGCGCGTTCCTCGTAGCATGCGACACGACCGAAAGCGACGACTCGGACAACTCGGACATCCCCGAGGATCCGCAGGGCGTCGTGGTGCCCGAGCCGACGATTAACAACGTCCAACCCGTCGGCGCCTTTAGCGCGAGCGGCGACAACCCCTCCCGCATCGTCGTCAACCTCACGGGCGTCGTCGATCCGACCACGGGCGACCCGATCGCGCTTACCTGGCTCGACAACTTCTGGCTCGAGGAGGACGGCGTGGTTAAAGGAACGCTCGTCAATTCCGTCTCGTCCGGCGGATCGAGCTTAGCCGCCGACGTCGTGTTCTTGGTCGATAACTCCGGCTCGATGGGCGAGGAAGCCGACACGATCGCCGGCTCGATTATCGCCTTCGCCGAAACGCTCGAGAACAGCGGCTTGAACGTCCAGTTCGGATGCGTCGGCTACAACGGCTACGTCTCCGGCGCGATCAACCTCACCAACGCCACCGGACTCGAGGAGTTCCTCAACCACCCGTACTATAGCTACGGCACGTCCCGCACCGCGCACTTCGCCGGTCCCGACTCCGCCGCGCTCGCCGACTCGGCGTACTATAGTTTCGGCGGACCCTACGGCGAGAACGGCGTCGTCGGCGTCCTCTATTCCGACAAGTTCTTTAACTGGCGCGGCGGCGCCCAGCGCGTGTACATCAACTTCACCGACGAGCCGACCCAGCCGGGCGGCGACGCGCGTTGGACGACCGCCAATATGTGCCAAACTATCGGCGGCATCGCCACCGTCCACACCGTCTATAGCGAGGACACGACCTACACGACGTGGGACGAATACAACGAGCGACCGTGGGCGATGAGCGAGTGCACGGGCGGAACGGTTAAGTTCGTCACCCGCGACGCCTCCGACCTCGACCTCACCACGCTCCCCGTCACGGGCGCGCTTACCAACAGCTACAAGGTCGAGTTCATCACGGGCAACCCGAACGCGGCGCACACCGTAACGATGACGATCAAGACCCCGACCGCCGACGGCAAACGGGTCTATCAGAATATCACGTACTAATTCCGACCTTCCCGACGGAAGGAGCCGAGCCGATCTCGAAAGGGGTCGGCTCTTTTTTTATGCGGATGACGCCCTCGCTCCGCGCTCGTCGTTCTATCTCGCGTCGGACGATCGCCCCGCGCTCGCCACGCCGTCTTGTCGGACGATCGCCCCGGCGCGCCACGCCGTCTTGTCGGACGATCGCCCCGGCGCGCCGCGCCGTCTTGTCGGACGGTCGCCCCGCGCTCGTTTTATCTTGCCGAGCGTTTCCGTATATTGGCGCGTTCCAACTCCGCGCGTAAAGGAAAGCATATGTCCCTGAAAGAAGCGTTGTTCAAGGCGGGCGTCGTCGGTCAAGGCGGCGCGGGATTCCCCACGCACGTCAAAGCCGGATCGAGCGTCGAGTTTATGCTCGCCAACGGCGCCGAGTGCGAGCCGCTGGTCCACAAGGATCTCGAAATTATGGTCGCCCACCCCGAGGAAATCGTCCGAGGGTTCGAGCTGATGAAGAACGCCGTCGGCGCCGCGCGCGCTTTTTTCGGAATCAAGAAGAAGAACGCCCGCGCCGTTAAGGCGATCGGCGAGGCGCTCGGGGACGTGGGCGAAACGACGCTCCTCGGCGACTTCTACCCTTCCGGCGACGAGTACGAGTTGGTGTACGAGGCGACGGGTCGGCTCATCGAACCGGGCGGCATTCCGCTCGGCGTCGGTTGCGTCGTCAACAACGTCGAAACGCTCTACAACGTGGCGCGCGCCGAGGCGGGCGTTCCGCTTACCGACACGTTCCTCTCGGTAAACGGCGCGGTGCAAACTCCCGCCGCCTTCTTCGCCCCCGTCGGAACCTCGATACGCGAGTGCCTCGACGCCGCCGGCGGCGCGACCGTTCCCGAACCCGCCGTCTTTGTCGGCGGCGCGATGATGGGACGCCTTACGTTCGACCTCGACGAGCCGACCACGAAAACGACCGCGGGCTTCATCGTCCTACCGCGCGACCATTACCTCGTAACGCGGATGAACCGCGAGGAGCGCGCCCAACATCGGATCGGGAAATCCGCCTGCGACCAATGCAGCTACTGCACCGAGTTTTGCCCGCGCTATCTTCTCGGCTACAACGTCCAACCCCACAAAGTCATGCGCTCCCTCGAGTTCACAAAAACGGGCGCGGACGTTTGGAACCAAATGGCGGAGCTTTGTTGCGAGTGCGGATTGTGCACGCTCTACGCCTGTCCCGAAGACCTCTACCCGCGCGAGGCGTGCCAGATGGGCAAACGCGAGATGCGCAAACTCGGGATCGACTACGAGCAGAAGGAACCGCCGCGCGTCCACCCGATGAAAGAAGGGCGCCGCGTCCCGATCAAACAACTGGTCAAGAAGCTTCATATCGCCGAGTACGACCGGGACACGCCGTATCTGGAGCGCGGACCCGAGCCGACGACCGTGCGCATCCTCCTCTCGCAACACGTCGGCGCGCCGTCGGAGCCCGTCGTCTCGAAAGGGGACCGGGTCTCGAAAGGGGACCTCGTCGCCGAACCGCCGAAGGACGCGCTCGGCGCGAGGATGCACGCGTCGATCGAAGGCGAGGTCGTCGAAGTCGCCTCGTCGCACTTAACCATTAAACGATAGCCGTTATGAAATTGAACAGCGTTGGACTGTTGGAAGTGTCGAGTATCGCCGCGGGGATGCACGCGTCGGATATTATGTTGAAGACGTCGGACGTGGAGCTGCTCCTCTCGCGGACGATCTGCTCGGGCAAGTATATGTCGCTTATCGCCGGAGACGTCGCCGCCGTTCGGAGCGCGATCGAGACGGCGGCGGAGACGATCGGTTTCGGGGTAATCGACCAATTCGTTATCCCGAACGTGCATCGCTCGCTCATCCCCGCCATAAGCGGGCATCATCAAGTCGAGGAGCTTGCGGCGTTGGGGATCGTCGAGACGTTCTCGGTCGCCTCGGCGATAGAGGCGGCGGACGCCTCGGCGAAGGCGGCGCGGGTGGAGTTGATCGAGCTCCGGCTCGCGATGGCGCTCGGCGGCAAGGCGTTCTATACCCTCACGGGCGAAGTCGCCGCCGTAAAAGCCGCGGTTGACGCGGGCGTCGCGCTTGTGCAAGAACGAGGATTGTTGGTCAACCACGTCGTTATTCCGAGACCGCGTAAGGAACTCCTCTCCGAAAAGGTGTGACCCGTGCGCCGCGCCCTGCCCGAGTTGCTCGCCCCCGCGGGCGACGCGACCTCCCTCCGAGCCGCCATCGACGCGGGCGCCGACGCGATCTACTTCGGCGTCGGCGATCTCAATATGCGCGTGAAGGCGAAGAACTTCACTATCGACGATCTCCCCGACGTCGCCCGCCTCTGCCGCGAGCGGGGCGTCCGCTCCGCGATAGCGCTTAACGTAATCCTCAAGGACGACGACCTCCCCCAAGCCGACCGCCTCCTTGACGAAGCGAAGCGCGCGGGCGTTGACGGCGCCGTCGTCGCGGACGTCGCCGCGATCGAACGCTGCCGCGAGATCGACTTTCCCTTCACCGTCTCCACCCAGCTCTCCGTCTCCAACGCCCGCGCGGCGCGCTTCTACCACGCGCTCGGCGCCAAGCGGATCGTCCTCGCGCGCGAGTGTTCGCTCGAGGAAATCAAACGGATACGCGCCGAGACCGGCGTCGAGATCGAAGTCTTCGCCCACGGCGCGATGTGCGTCGCCGTTAGCGGCAGGTGCTTGCTCAGTCATCACGTTTTCGGGAAAAGCGGCAACCAAGGCGAGTGTTATCAGCCGTGCCGCCGCGAGTACGTGATCACCGACGCGGAGCGGGAGTTCTCGCTCGAACTTGGGAGGGACTACGTCCTCTCGCCGAAAGACCTCCGCACCGTCGAGTTCCTCGACGAGATAATCGACGCGGGCGTTGACGCGCTGAAGATCGAGGGACGGAAACGCGCGCCGGATTACGTTCGCGCCGTCGTCGGCGCCTATCGCCGCGCGCTCGACGCCTACGCCGAAGGGCGCTACGACGAGTCGCTCAAAGCCGAGCTTATCGAGGCGCTCGATAGGACGTATAATCGCGGGTTCTCGCGCGGGTTCTATGGCGGCGCTCCCTCGGGCGAGGATTTTGTGGAGCGACCCGACAACGCCGCCCCCGTCAAGAAGACCTACGTCGGCAAGGTCGTCGATTACTACAAGAAGCCCAAAGTCGCTTCCGTCCGATTGTTCGCGCGCGACGTCCGCCGAGGGGAGACCTTACTGATTATGGGATCGACCACGGGCGTCGTCGAAATTGCCCCCGCCGAATTGCGCGCCGACGACGAATCGGTCGAGATGGCGCCGAAAGGAGCGCTCGTTACGTTCCCGTGCGAGAAGCGCGTCCGCGAAAACGACAAGGTGTACGCCCTCGTCGAGAACGCGGCGCCCGATAAGCCGCGCGGTACGCGGTCCTCAAGCGAGGAGGCGACGAATGGGTAAGACGCTCGCGGGCGTCGGGCGTTTGCTCGTCGTTCGGCTCAGCTCGCTCGGGGACGTCCTGCTCGCCACGCCCGTCGTTCGCGCGCTCCGGAAGAAACTCCCGGAAGCGCGAATCGACTTCCTCGTACGCGACGCCTTCGCCGACGCGCTCCGCCACAATCCTCGGATCGACAACCTTTACGAACTGACGCGGGACGAGGACGCGTTCGCCGACCTCCGCGAGACGCTCAAACAAAACCGCTACGACCTCGTCGTCGATCTCCAGAACAACCTCCGCACGAAGCGCCTACTCCTTCCCTACTTCGGCAAAGTCGCGACGTTCGACAAGCGGAACTTTGAGAAATTTCTCCTCGCGCGCTTCAAGGTGAACCGCCTCGCGAGCGCCCCGCCTATTCCCGTCCGGTACGCGCGCGCCGTTTCCGGATTAGCGTTGGACGACGCGGGCGCTGAGCTGTTCTTGCCGGAGGGCTATCCCTCCCCCCTCCCCTCGGACGGCGAGTGGGTCGCGTTGGCGCCGGGCGCGAAGCACCACACCAAGCGGTGGCTCCCGGAGCGCTACGCCGAATTGGCGCGGACGATCCTCGAGGCGGGCTATCGCGTCGCGCTCGTCGGGGGGAAGAGCGACGGGGAGATCTGCGCGTCGATCGCGTCGGAGGCGCCGGGCGCGCTCGATCTCTCGGGCGAGGACGATCTCTTCCGCGTCGCCGCCGCGCTCACGAGTTGCCGCGCCGTCGTCGGGAACGACTCGGGATTGACGCACGTCGCCGCCGCCGTCGGGACGCCCGTCGTCGTCGTCTTCGGCGCGACCGTCCGCGAGTTTGGCTTCTTCCCCTACAACGTTCCGCATGCGGTTTTAGAAAGGAATTCCTTATCTTGCAGACCGTGCTCGCATATCGGCGGCGAGCGTTGCCCCGAAAGCCATTTTAAATGTATGACCGAAATTAGCGCGTCCGACGCGTTCGCAAAACTGAAACGGTTCTTGGCATGACCGACGCCCTCTGGCGGCTCGTCTATATCGTCTTCGTCGTTCCCGCGCTCTACGCCTACTTCCTCGTCGCCGCGCTCTTCTCGAGGAAAGTCCGCGAGGGAATGGCGGGCAGGCGCCGCCTCTTCCGCGATCTCGAAAACGGCTTGGCGCCCTACCGCGGGAAGAAGCTCGTATGGACGCACGCCTCCTCGCTCGGCGAGTTCGAGCAGGCGAAACCGATAATCGAAACGCTGAAGAAACGGGACGACGTCGCCGTACTCGCCACCTTCTTCTCACCGTCCGGCTATCGAAACTCGCTCAAATACGGCGCGGTCGATTACGTCTCCTATCTTCCGTTCGACACCACCTTCAACGCGCGGCGTTTCTCTAAGACCGTCCGACCGGACGCGGCGCTGATTATCCGCTACGACATTTGGCCCAACCACGTGTGGCGCTTGTGGAAGGACGGCGTTCCGCTCCTGCTGGCGGCGGCGACGATGCGACGCGACGCCGCTCGGAAGAGCGCGCCCGCCAGGGGGTTTCACCGACGACTCTTTTCAAAGTTCGATCGCATCCTCACGGTCTCCGAGGAGGATCGCGAAAACTTCCGCGAGTTCGAGGAGGAGGGGGTCGAGATCACCGCGGTGGGCGACACCCGCTACGACCGCGTCTATCAACGCTCCGCGCAAGCCCGCGAGCGGAAGGCGCTCCCCGACCGCTTCGTCGAAGGGAATCGCGTCGTCGTCTTCGGCAGCTTGTGGCGCGAGGACGACGCCGTCGTCTTGACCCCCTCGCTCAAAGCGCTCGAACGGTTCGAGGACCTCCGACTCGTCCTCGTGCCCCACGAACCGACCGAACGCTACGTCGAACGCTTGGAACGCGAGTGCGCCAAGCACGGAACCGTCCGATTCACCGACGTCGAGAAGGTCGCCGACGAGCGCGTCGTCGTCGTGGATACGATCGGGGAGCTGGCGTCGCTCTACCAATACGCCGCCGTCGCCTTTATCGGCGGGGGGTTTCGCGAGAACGTCCACAACGTACTCGAAGCGGCGGTCTTCGGCGCCCCGACGATCTACGGTCCGAAGATTAGGCGCTCGCAGGAAGCCGAGCGACTCGCCGAGGAGGGAGGCGGTCTCGTGGTGAAGACCCGCTCGGATATGTACCGCGCGCTCCTCACGCTGCTCAACGACGAACGCCGACGCGAGTGGGCGAGCGAAGTCTCCCGACGATTCGTCGAGGAACGGCGCGGCGCCGCCGAGAAGATCGTGAAGATCGTCGAGTCGTACCTCGATCGAGACGCGAGTAGTTAACCGATTAACTATCGCCGTATTAACTAACGCCCGCTTAACTAATCCGCATCCTTCTCCGATTCATCCACGCTCGGTTTCCGATATTCCGCGCAATGCCCGATATTTGGGTTATGAAAGCAACCACGCGCGTCGAACATGATTCGCTCGGATCGAAGGACCTCCCCGCCGAGGCGCTCTACGGCGTCCACACGGCGCGGTCGCTCGAGAACTTTCCGCCGAGCGGCGAGAGCGTCCATCTCTATTTGATCAAGGCGTTCTTATGGATCAAACGCGCCGCCGCGATAGCGAACGAGAAGGCGAAGACGCTCGACTCGGAGAAGGCGACGATGATCGTCGAGTCGGCGGACGATCTTCTCGCGCTCGTCGAGCGCGCCGCGACGAGGGAGTCGGAGGAGATTCGCGACTATGTCGTCGTCGATCCTTACCAAGGGGGCGCGGGCACGTCTCTGAATATGAACGTCAACGAGATCGTCGCGAACCGCGCGCTCCGCAAGCGCGGCGAGCCGCTCGGAAGGTACGACCTCCTCCATCCGCTCGACGACGTGAACCGAGGGCAATCGACGAACGACGTCTTCCCGACCGCGCTCAAGATAGCCGCGATACTCCTTCTCCGCGAGTTGCAGGAGGCGTTCGCCGAGTTGCAGGGCGCGCTGCAGAAGAAGGAGACGGAATTCGGCGGCGTCGCGAAACTCGGACGGACGCAACTGATGGACGCCGCGCCGATAACGCTCGGGCAAGAGTTCGGCGCGTGGGCGCAGGCGTTCGCGCGCGACCGGTGGCGGCTCTACAATATCGAGGAGCGCCTGCGCTCGATCAACATCGGCGGGGGCGCCGTCGGCAACGCGATCGCCGTCGATCCGACCTACGCGTTCGCCGTCGCCGAGGAGCTCAGACGCGCGACGGGGTTGCCCCTCGCCCGCGCGGAAGATCTCGTGGACGCGACCGCCAACCTCGACGTCGTCGTTGAAACGGCGGGTATCGTGAAGGCGGGCGCCGTCTCCTTGTCGAAACTGTCGGACGACGTTCGACTCCTTGCGAGCGGTCCGGCGGGCGGTTTCGGCGAGCTTATACTCGAAGCGCGACAAGTCGGCTCCTCGATTATGCCCGGCAAGGTCAATCCCGTGATTTTCGAGCACGCGCGACAGATCGCTTCGGTGGTTATCGCGAACGACGCGGCGATCGCCAACCTCGTCGCCGGCTCGAACCTCGAGCTGCCGCAGTTCCTCCCCGCCGTCGCGCATCTCTATCTAAAATCGCTGACGCTCTTGCGGGACGCGGTCCACAACACGGCGCGCCTCGGCGTTCCGAATATCCGCGCCGACCGAGCGCGCTGCGCGCGCAACCTCGCCGAATCGTCCGCCGTCGCCGTCGCCTTCGTGCCCGAGTTCGGCTACGAGCGCGTCGCCGCCGTCGTCAAACGCGCGTCGGAAGAGGGCGTTTCCTTCCTCCGACTCCTCAAACAAGAATTGAACCTCGACGACCGCCGCGTCGTCGAAACGCTTTCGCGAGAATTGGGAACCGACCTTGAAGACGCCGAGCTCCGAACGTAGTCGTATCGTTTTCGTCGGAAGACGCAACGCGGGCAAGTCCTCGCTCGTCAACCGATTCCTCGGGCAAGACCTCTCCATCGTGAGCGACACGCCCGGCACCACGACCGATCCCGTGAAAAAGGCGATGGAACTGCTTCCCTACGGACCCGTCACCTTGGTGGACGCGGCCGGCGTGGACGACGAAGGAGAGCTGGGGGAACGTCGCGTGACCAAGACGGTCAAGGAAATCGCCGCCGCCGATCTCGTCGTGTACGTCTTCGACGCGAGCCAACCGCCCGACAACCACGACCACCGCTACCTCGACTACCTCGACCGAATAGAAACGCCCGTCCTGTGCGTTCTCAACAAGAGCGACCTCGGCGTCTCCGACGAGTTGCGCGCCTTCCTCGCCGACCGTTCGCCGCGTCCCGTCGAAGTAAGCTGTTTGGCGGGGGAGGGGGTCGAGACGCTGAAGGAGGCGACGATCCGCGCCATACCGCGCGAGGATCCGCGACCGCTGCTCGGCGACTTAATCGGGCAAGGCGACGCGGTCGTCTTCGTCGTCCCGATCGATCTCGGCGCCCCGAAGGGACGACTGATTATGCCGCAAGTCGCCTCCATCCGAGAGACGTTGGACGAGGACGCGATCGCGATCGTCGCGAAAGATAAGGAGCTCCGCGCCGCGTTAGCCCTGCTCGCCGCGCCCCCCAAGCTCGTCGTAACGGATAGCCAAGCGGTGATGCGCGTGGTGGCGGACGTCCCGGAGTCGATCCCTATGACCACCTTCTCGATTTTAATGGCGCGCTATAAAGGCGAGCTCGAGCAATTCGTGCGGGGGTTGCGGCGTATCGGCGAGTTGCAAAACGGCGACCGCGTGCTGATCGCCGAAGCATGCTCGCACCACGCGCAAGAAGA
The DNA here is from genome assembly GCA_014727845.1 of Ignavibacteriales bacterium. GTDB lineage: Bacteria > Bacteroidota > Ignavibacteria > Ignavibacteriales > Ignavibacteriaceae > WJMR01. The sequence goes on along the minus strand of WJMR01000187.1, from coordinate 5,722 downwards.
CGACATCGGCAGGGTAAAGATACCGCGCTGGCTCAAGGCGTTCACGAAGAAGTCGCTCGAATTCTCGCACGCGCAAGGACGCGACTTCCCCGACGATCTTTCCGAGTTCAAGCTCGTCGCCCACTGCGGCTCGTGCACGCTCACCCGCCGCGAGATGAAGGCGCGGCTCAAGCAAGTCGAGTTCGCGGGCGTCCCGATCGTCAACTACGGCGTTCTGATCTCCCACCTCCACGGCGCCACGCCCCGCGCGCTCGAGCCGTTCGGGGAAGCGCGTCGCGTTTTCGAGGAACTATAGCGCGACCTTAGCGGAGAATAAGCTCGGCGAACTTCTCGAGCGTGTCGGGATTGTAGGTCGTCATCGTCACCGACTCCCCCTCCACCCGGAAGAAGACCAACGCGTTGCGCGTCGTGAAGCCCTTGGTGTGCGCGCTCCACGGCGGACGCTCGTCCTGCGCGTAGTAGGGCGCGCCCGCCGCGCCGTTGTTGATCTGATAGATCGGGCGCGAGAGTTCGAGGCGCTCCTTCCCCCAATCCTCGGGATAAATTTCGACCGACGCGTCGATCTTCAGATAGTTGAAATTGTGCTCGTCGCCCGTGAGGATCGCGACCGTCTTCTCGCCTTGGTTGACGAGGACGTCGAGGTACTCGTCCCGCCGCTCGATGATCCCCTTCTCGACGGGCGTACCCGCGACGACCGCGCGGGGCGCGTTGTTTCCGTTATACCACATATCGTCGTCCACGTGCCCGCCGTTCGGGAACGCGGGCGTGTGCTGGGTTACGAAAACGTGGTCGATCGCGTCGTCCGCCTCCAACGCGGCGATCGTCTCGGCGAGCCACGCCAATTGCGCGTCCATCAAATAGCCGTGGAGATTCCCGCTCGTCTCGGGCTTCCGCCCAACCGAAGGGGCGTACCAATAGTCGGAATTAAGCGCCACGACGGCGACGTTGTCGTAGGTATAATAGAACGCGTTCTCCTTGTAGGAGGGGAAGTCGATCGCGTCCGGTCGCGGGTCGTAGCGTTCGCCGTCCTCGCTCTCGGGTCCGTTGGTCGGATTGGCGAACATCTCGGCGAAGATCGCCTCGGCGGATTCCGTCTCGTAAGGGAATCGGTCGATCGTCCACCCGTACCCTTCGTCGGCGGGGAAGTTATGGACGAGCGCCTCGTGGTTTCCCATCGTTGGTATGAAGGGAATGCGCGCGGCGAACGGCTCGACGGCGCGCTTCCAATTAAGGTATTGGAGCTTCGTCGCCTCCGTCGAGTTCGAGTAGCCGTTTATAAGATCCCCCGTGAACTGCACGAACCGCGCGCCCTTCTCGGCGGCGAGCGCGCCGATCTTTTTCATGATGTAGGCGTTGGCGCCGTAGATGTGACGCTCGCCGCCGCCTTGCGCGGCTCGAGAATCGCTACAATAGGCGAAGACGAACGGCTCGCGGGAGCCGGGCTCGGGCGCCGTCGTGAACGAGCCGAAACGCTCGCGACCGGCGCGGAGCGTGTAGTCGTACGTCGTTCCCGGCTTCAGCCCCGTCAACTCGAATTCGTGGCGTTCGGCGTTCGGACTCACGTACGTCTCGCCGCCCGCCTCCAACTCGACCGTCGCGACGACGTCGAGCGCGGCGGAAACCGTCGCGCCGTCGTGCCGGAGATTGGAAACCGTCGGACCGTCGATCACGGTCGGGAGCTTGCGGAACGGAGGCGTCGCCGTCGAGTCGTAACCGAGATCGACCCGACCGTCGTACAAGAAGAAGCCGCTCTCGTCCGTCACCCGATAGCCGAGCGTTAGCGCGCCCTTCTCCCGCCAGCCCGTCATATCGTACACCCACGCGAACGTGTTGAGGACGTCGATCTCGGCGGCGCCCTCCTCGATAGCCGCCCACCGCTTAAAGAAGACGGGCTGCGGATACATCCCCTCGTCGAGATCCACCAACCCGTAATAGAGCTTGCCGGATTGCGGTTCGCCGAACTCGAACGCGACCCCCGTCTCGGTCGCGCTCCACGAGCGTTGGAGATTGTCGATCGAATAGGGCGTCTCGACGGCGCGCGCGTATCGGCGCGTCTCTTCGTCGGGATGTTGGAAGTAGAGCTCGCCCTCGTCGTCGTAGCGGATGTTGGAATACGACGCGGGAACTTCTTGCGCGAACGTCGGCGCGGCGAGCGCGAATCCGACGAACAAAACGAACGCGACGCGTGAACGCATGGCGCCTCCTCGAAATGATGTACGAAAAGCGTAGTCGCGGTAAGATAGAAAACGGCGCGAGCGGTCGCAACGCGGCGGGGGTTACGATTCGGTTATTGATCCGTCGGACGGTCGTGGGACTTCGCGTCGAGTTTGGGCGCCTCGAGCGGAAGCGCGACGGCGAACGTCGTGCCTCGGCGCTCGTCGGAGACGAAGCGGATCTTGCCTTGCAGGTAGCGCTCGGTGAGAAGCCGCGCCGAGTGCGTTCCGAGACCTCGGTCTTCTCCCTTGGTGCTGAAGGAGCGTTGGAAGACTTGCGCCTGCACGGCGGGCGGCATTGCGCGCTTGTTGTGGACGAACAGCTCAACGCCCCCTTCGAGGGCGCGCGAGCCGAGCGTTACCGCCTGCAACGGACCCGACGCCTCGATGGCGTTCTTGAGTAGATTGCCGATCACCCGGCGGAGGAGCGTCGGATCGGCGGTGAAGCGGACGTTCTCCGCGTTTTGATCGACCACCACGCCCACGTCCTTCGCCGCCTCGAGCCGACGATACATAAACGCGACCTCGGATAAAACCGACGCCGACTCGATCGGCTCCGGATTGACGGGCAGCTCGTTGTTCTCCGCCGCCAGCAACGTCTTCTGCGCCTCGATCTCGTCGTGAATTTTCCCCGCGATCTCGACGACGCGTTCGGCTAAATGATTCGGAACCTCCTCGCGCAGCGCGTCCGCGTATCCTTGCAACCCCGCGACCAGATTGAGAACGTCGTGGAAGAATATCCGCTCGAGTTGCCGGCGGCGGTTCGCGCTCGAGGCGTCCTTAAACGCGGTGAACGTGAAGCGTTCCCCCTCCAACTCGAACGGCGTCGAGTACACCTCCAGCTCGAGCGGCGGCACGCCCGTCTCGCGGAGGATGACGCAATCGCGGACGCTCTTCTTGCCCCCCAGCCCGTCGGCGATGGCGCGCGCCGCGCCGCACGTAACGCAAAACTCGGTCGTGCCGCATCCGCCCGGATTTTCCGACACGCGCGCGCACTCGACCAACTCGCCCGGGCGCCCGCCCAACGCGTCCTCGATCCTACCGACGTCGAGAAACTCCAGCAACCGCTTGTTGGCGAAGACCGCTTGACGCGTCTTGTTGAGCACGACGGCCGGATCGGGAATCGAATCGAACACCGCGCGAAAATGCGGCAACGATTTGAACAGCTCGTACTGACGCCGCACCTCTTCGGGCGGCGTGCGCTCGGCGGGTAGAAACGACGTCGGCAATCGGGGTTCGACTAACTGCGGCATTCGGCGCCCCATTTGGCGATTACGTGGAAGGAGGAAAAGAATATACAGCTCTAATTAATATACAAAACGTCGCGCGCAAATAGTGTGTCGTATATCACACCTTCGGCTCAACGATATCGGAACGGCGCCGAGCGTTTGCGCTTTTCGATCAAGACGACCTTATAGAGGGCGACGTCGCGCCGTTTGAGGAAGATGGGGGGGACGGCTTGATTGTAGGACGTCAGGACGACGTTCTCGGTATCGTTCGCTTGCTCGGAGAGGAGCTTAAGCGCGCCTTTCGTTTCGTCCCACTTCGCCGCCACGAGATCGCCGTCGCGAGGTTCCTCGAGGAGCGAGACGAGCGCCATATCGCCCGGTTGGATCATCGGCGTCATCGAGTAGCCGAACTCTTCGTCAACGACGAGGAAGAAGTGAGTGTCGGGATCGTAATCCAGACGATGCCCGCGATAGTAGTCGTCCCAGAGATTCACGTCCCCATCGCCCGCGGGGATAAACCCTCGGACGCGGAACTCGGGAGCGTCGTCGGCGCCCGCCGAATCGGAGCCCGCCGAATCGGCGACCGTCGTGGAGAAGGATTCGGCGCCGGAGGGGGATTTCAGCGTCGGCGCCATTTCCCCAAACGCCTCCTCGCCTCGGAGGAGCCAATTGATGTCGCAACCGAGTTCGTTCAGCCGTTGGAGAATCGCTCCGCCCGGCGCGCTTCTGCCGTTGACGTAGCTATTGAGCGATTGCGGTTTCATGCGCAATTGATCCGACAGCGCTTTCAGCGAACCGAAGCGTTTCTCGGCGAATCGTCGCAAACGCGCGCCTACAGCCGTTTTTTCGATTTCTTCCATTTTTTTAGCCGACGACTATTGACACAATAAGCAAATCAGCTTATATTTGGCAAAAGGTAAGGCGATTACCTTTCTTGCTATGGCGAATATTAAGGTAATTAGTTTACATATAAATATCATATAATCCACTAAAAATCAAGAGGAAACTATGAAAAAGATGCAGATTTCTCTTCCTCCGGAGCTTCATCGGGAGTTAAAGATCGAAGCGGCGGCAAAATCGACGACGATGCAGCGTTTGGCGATCGAGATGATCCAACGGGGCATGGGCTACGAGGCGGCCGTCGAGAGCAAGCGATAGGCGTCGTGTAGGGGCGTCGGCGAGGGCGTCGGCGCCCGCGACGCGGAAGGATAACGAGAAAACGGGAGCGAAACATGATCGAGCGATTTGACGACGAGGAGCTCGAGCGGCTGCGGCGGCTCGGTTTGCTGGACGAAGTGCGCTATCGGAACATTAAGATCCGGCGCCGCTTTCGTTCGCTCCAAGGGCGGGGATACAAAATGCGCGACGCCGAGTACCTCCTCGCCGACGAGTTCTACCTCTCCCCCGAAACCATCCACCGAATCAGATACGCCAAAGGGGTGAAGTAATGGATTTTACCTTTGGGGTAAAATAATATCTTGGAAATGTGCCGAAACTATTTTACCTTTCAGGTAAAATAGTTGCCTTGGTTGTATGCTCGTAAAATTTCGAAGTAAGAAGTGGCGCAATATATATGATAACCGACACAAAGGAGATCGAGAGTTAGGAGAACAAGTGGCGCGTAAGTATCACCAACGAGTAAGCATTCTTGAGGAAGTCGATTCGATCAATAAGTTATGCTTACAACATCCGAACTTACACTGTCACAAACTAACGGGAGACCGGAAAGGACAGTGGGCGCTTAATCTAAAGGATCAATGGCGCCTGATTTTTTCCTACGACGAAACGACGAAAACGGTTACCATCGAAGAAGTAAGCAATCACTATGATTAACGGCAATTACATATCGGATTACGAAATTCCGCCGGGCGAGTATCTCGAAGAGGTTATCGAGTCTCTCGGGATGTCGAAAGGCGAATTAGCCAACCGCATCGACCGTCCGCCGTCAAAGCTGTCGCAAATCTTCAACGGCTCAAAGGCAATCACCGAAGAGACGGCGCTACGGCTTGAAAATGCTGTGGGCGTTGATAGCAATGTTTGGCTCGGATTGCAGCGACGCTACGATTCCGCAAAACGGATAAACAAAGAAAGCGCGATCATTGCGAAGGATAAGAAAAAGCGTAAACGCTATTTTAATATTTATAGATCGCTACAAGACGTCGGAGAAGAGGAGGCGACGGACGCCCGCGAGGAAAAAATAAAGGCGGTGCGTCGGTTTTTCGGCGTCGTCGATATCGAGAGTTTGCCGAGTATTAACCGATACCAACCCGCGTTTCGGAT
>WJMR01000186.1 GCA_014727845.1 Ignavibacteriales bacterium | reverse complement strand
GAACATCCGAGGCAAGGACGTTTATCTCGTGCAATCGACGCAACCGCCGGCGGAGAACATTTGGGAGCTGCTGATGATGATCGACGCGGCTCGGCGCGCGTCGGCGTCCCGCATCACGGCGGTGATTCCGTATTTCGGCTACGCCCGACAAGATAGGAAAGACACGCCCCGCGTGGCGATCGCCTCGAAGCTCTTCGCGAATCTGCTCACGAGCGCCGGCGCCGATCGCGTGATTACGATGGACCTGCACGCGCCGCAGATCCAAGGGTTCTTCGACATCCCGTTCGATCACCTCTACGGCTCGTCGATCTTCTTCTCGATCTTCGACGAGATCAGCGACAACCTGGCGGTCGTTTCCCCCGACGTGGGCGGCGTGAAGATGGCGCGCGCCTACTCGAATCGGCTCGACGCCGAGTTGGTGGTTTCCGACAAACGCCGTCCGAAACAGAACGTCGCCGAGATTCACAACATCATCGGGGACGTCGAGGGGAAGGACGTGCTCTTGGTGGACGATCTGATCGACACCGCCGGCACGTTCGTCAACTCCGCCGAGGCGCTCAAGAAACGCGGCGCGCGGAAAATCTACGGCGCGGTTACGCATCCGCTCCTCTCCGGACCCGCGATGGAACGATTGGAGCAAGCCGATATCGAGAAGCTCTACGTCTCCGACACGATCCCGCTCGGCGAGAAGCGTTGCTCGAAGATGAAGGTCGTTTCTTCCGCGCCCATCTTCGCCGAGGCGATTGTGCGGACGAATAAAAACGAGTCGATCAGCTCCCTGTTCGATTTTTGACGGAGCGAGGTCGGCTCCCCGTTCGATTTTTAGCGCCGACGATTTTTAGCTCGCTCAATTAAGCGAGCGGCTCGAGTTTACGAGCGGCTCGAGTTTACGAGCGGCGAGAGGCCGCGATTACTAATTTGAAAAAACGCGTCGCGACCGACGAGACGACGACGATGAGAAAGAAACCGACGAAGAAGTTGGAGCGAAAAGAATGGAAAGCGTAAAAGTAGAGGCGAAGGTTCGCACCGAGTTTACGAAGGGCGCGCGCACGAAACTGCGCGAGAACGGCAACGTGCCGGCGGTCTTCTACATCCGAGGCGGCGAGACGAAATCGATCGAGATTCGCGAAGGCGACATGATTCCCCTCGTCTTCAGCCCGAGGATGAACATCATCGATCTTGATATCGGCGACGGCGAGACGCGCCAGTGCATTATTAAGGACGTGCAATACGATCCCGTCACCGATCGCATTCGGCACATCGATCTCTACGGATTGACGAAGGGTCAGAAGCTAACGTTGGAGATTCCCGTCTCCTTCGTCGGATCGCCGATCGGCGTGAAGAGCGGCGGCGTGTTGCAAACGCCTCTTCCTCGACTCTCCATCGAGTGCTTGCCGCGACACATCGTCGAGCATATCGAAGTGGACGTCTCCAACTTGGACGTCGGCGACGCCTTCTTAGTGGGCGACCTCGACTACGAGGATCTCGAATTCCTGCACCCCGAGGACGCGGCGATCGCGTCGGTCGTCATCCCGCGCCAAGAGCTCCCCGAGGAAGGCGAAGAGGGCGAAGGCGAGGACGAGATCACCGAGCCGGAACTCGTCGGCGAGGAGAAGGACGAGGAATCCGACGAAGAGGATGCCGAGTAGCGTTCCCCCGAACGGCGGCGGCGCGCGTATTTTGTGCGCCGCGCGGATTTTGTGCGGATTGGGAAATCCCGGCGCAACGTATCGGAACACGCGCCACAACGCCGGCTATATGGTCGTCGATCGGTTGGCGGCGCGCTTCGGGGCGGAGTTCGGCGCCACGCCCGACGATTACCTCGCCGCGGAAATCGAAATCCGAGACGAGGCGAGCGGCGAAGAGACGGTGTGCGCGCTTATTAAACCGCTCACGTATATGAATCGGAGCGGAATCGCGGCGTTCCAAGCGTTCGAGCGTTACGACGCGGACGTTCCCGACTTTCTGGCGATTTACGACGACACGGCGTTGCCGCTCGGAACCGTGCGAACCAAGAGCGGCGGCGGCGACGGCGGGCATAACGGCGTCAAATCTCTCTTGGAGCGCGTCGATCGCGCTTTCCCGAGGTTGCGCGTCGGCGTCGGCGACGATTTTCCGAAAGGCGGATTGGTCGATTACGTGCTCGACGAGTTCGACGACGAGGAGGCGCCCGATTTGGAGCGCGCCCTCGAACGCGCCGAACGATTAGCCGAGGCGTTTGCCCAAGGCGGCGCCAAAAGGATGTTTGATTTAAACGCGCGACTCGCTCAAGAGGATAAAGCGCGCGAAAAGGAGAACGCCTCCGACGAAGGTTCGAGCGGAGAGGAAGATCGCTCCGACGAAGGTTCGAGCGGAGAGGAAGATCGCTCCGACGAAGGTTCGAGCGGAGAGGAAGATCGCTCCGACGTCGAAGCGCCGGGATAAGCGCCGCCGACGTTTTGTAACGACGCTCTTTGAAACTATAACCGCCGGCTTCGCTCTCGTGGGGAGGTCGGCTATCCAAAAACCCTGCGCCGCGCGCAACCACAACGAACGCGGCGCCGTAACGTCCAAAGGGAGACACGCATGAAAAACTCCTACGAGACCGCGGCGATCATAGACGCGACGCTCGAAGACGAGCAGATCGCGCCGATCGTCGAGAAATATCGGTCGTTTATCAACTCCAACGACGGGAACGTCTTCGACGAGGAGGATTGGGGCAAACGACGCCTCGCCTACCAGATCAAGAAGCACCGCCTCGGCTACTATATCATCTTCCGCTTCGAGGCGCCCCCCGAACTCGTAAAAGAACTGACGCGACTCTATCGCCTCGACGACTACGTCGTCCGCTTCCTGACGATTAAGCTCGATAAGCGGATGCTCGAACACTTCGACGATCAGAAGAAGAAAGCCGCCAAGGAAGCCGCCGAACGCGAGGCGGAGGAGAAAGCCAACGCCGAAGCGGCGGCGAAGAAAGCCGAAGAGAAGGCGGAGGAGAAATCCGACGAAGAGAAGCCCGCAAAAAGCGAGGCGACCGCCGAGAAAGAATCCGCCGAGAAAGAATCCGCCGAGGAGAACCCCGCCG
>WJMR01000185.1 GCA_014727845.1 Ignavibacteriales bacterium | reverse complement strand
CCTTCCAGCTCGTCACCCAACTCGCGGGCAGAGCCGGTAGAAGCAAAACGCCGGGCGAGGTGATCGTCCAGACGGAGAACGATCGCCGATTCCCCTTGATAAAAGCCGCCGAGAACGACTACGAGGGATTCTATCGGAAAGAGATCGGCGACAGGGAACGACTCGGGTACCCGCCGTTCGCGCATTTGTGCTTGATCGAAGGGCGCGACAAAGATCGCGATCGGCTCGTCGAGGGGATGGAGGCGCTCTACGAGTCGCTCGCCGAAGATCGTAAGTGGATCGCCGTCTCGCCGCCGACCCCCGCCGCGACACCGAAAATTAAGGGCGAATACCGATTCCACATTCTCGTCCGCACCTCGCGCGCCGCCGATCCGAACGCTTCGCGACTCCGGCAAAGCGTACGACGCGCCGCGAACGACGAGGCGTGGCGGGAACGATACGGCGATCTCCGCGTCGTCTTCGACGTCAACCCGTACTCGGTGACATAAAAAAACGCCGAGCGATCGCTCGCCCGGCGCGGGTAAAACGCGCGTCAATCGCGGTTACTACATCAACGCCTCGATCTTCTCTTGCAACATCGCCTTGGGGTGTAAGCCGACCAACTGCTCAACGACCACGCCGTCCTTGTTAATCAAGTACGCCGTCGGAATCGCCTCGAGCGGTTGGAAGCCCGGGATGGAGCTATACGCCTCGACCGCCGTGCGGTTGTAGTCGATCATCACGGGGTAGTTGATGTTGTGATTCTTCGCGAACGGAACGACGTCGGCGACCGTCTCGGGACCGTCCAACGAAACGCCGATAACCGTGAAGTCCTCGCCCAGCTCTTCGTTCAGTTCCACGAGATCGGGAACGCCCTCGCGACACGGCGGGCACCAGGTGGCCCAAAAATCGATTAGCACAACCTTGCCCTCGAAGTCTGAAAGCGAGACGTCCTCGCCCTCGATCGACTCGAGCGTGAACGCGGGCGCCTTCGGTCCGTCTTGGCTCGCCGCCACGCGCGGTTCGTCGCCGTTCGGAGCGTCGTCGCCGGTTTTATCGCTCTCGCCGCACGAGGCGAACGCCGCGGTCGTAAAGGCGATCAGCGCGACGGTGAAAAAACGATGCATAGTATCCTCATGATTTTTGATGATTCGCTCAACGTGAGATGCGTATTGTACCTTAACGATTCTCGGCTTCGTTAGGTTCCACCGCGTCCGATTCCGTCGTGTCCGCGCTCGTCGTATCCGTCGCTTCGACGTCGGAGATCGTTCGCGGTTTCACGCGCGCCGAAGGGTCGAGCGGCGGCATCGCCGAAGGGGAGATCGTGTCGTAAAGCTTTTGGTTGTAGGTCGGCGGATACGGTCCGCGCTCGGGCTCTTCGCCGACGTTGTTGAGGATGAAGAAGAACAGCGCGACGACCAGAAACGCGACGGTCGAGACGAAGTTCTTGTATCGCGGATCGATCAGCGGCGCGTTGGGGTCGCGTCGGCGGCGCGCTTCGCCCTCGGCGTTTGGTTGGCGGCGTCTTGTTTCGGCGGACTTCCCGCCCGCTTGTTTCTTCTTTGCCATAGCTCGGCGTCTCACGAAAAATTATGATAAACATTAATAATAAGAAAAAACCGCCGACGAGAAAACCCGCGGCGGCGAATGGGAGTAACAATCGGTTCGGAGGCGCGCGCCTACGATTCGAGGTGATTGTAGTAGCCGATGACGCGCTTAACGTATGTTTGCGTTTCCTTGAACGGCGGCACGCCGTCGTATTTATCGACGTTGCCCGGACCCGCGTTGTAGGCGGCGAGCGCGCGCTCGAGGTCGCCGTCGTAACGGTCGAGCATCATCGAGATGTACTTCGATCCGCCGTAAATATTCTGTCGCGGATCCCACGGATTATCCACGCCCATATGGCGCGCGGTGCCGTCCATAAGTTGCATCAAGCCCTTGGCGTTGGCGTGGGATTGCGCTTTCGGATTCGCCGCCGACTCCGCGAGGATGATCGAGCGGATCAAGTTGGGGGGCGCGCCGAAGCGTCGCGAGTTCTCCTCGACGATCGAATCGAATTGACGTAATCGGCGGAGCGACTGACGCGACGGCTCGATCGCGGGAACGTCCTTCGTGTATTCCGCGAAAAGAGAGCGGGCGTTTTTGAGGACGCCGCGTTGTTCGAGCGCGGCGGGGACGTCGTGCTTCTCGATCGTTTGCGCCGCGTCGCGGAGCGGGCGTCCGCTCAATTTCCCGAGCGCGTCGAGGTCCGCGTCGTGGATCTTCTCGAGTCTCAGGCGCGTCTCGGGCGCGAGGTTCTCGCCCGTGAGTTGGCGATAGAGCTTATCCGCCACGCCGATCCCGCGGTTCTCGGTAACGAAATCGCCGAGTTGTTGGTGGAAGATCGCGCTAAACGTGTCGCCGCCCAATCCCTCGTCGCCGCCGAAGAATCCTTCGGTTGTGTCGGTCATACTCTTGAACATCATCGACGTGAGAAGCGACTCGAACTGCTTCGCCGCGTCGTACACGCGTCGCTTTTCGGCGTCGCTCATTCCCTTGACGTTCGCCGGTTCGGCGATGTGCGGCAAGCTCTCGGATGTTTTCAGCGGCAACGGGTCCATCGTCTCGCTCCTACATTACGACGAGCTCGGCGGGTAAGGCGCCGGCTTCTTTAATGGCTTGGAAGATCGCGATGACGTCTCGCGGAGAGACGCGCAACGAGTTGAGCGCGGCGGCGACTTCGGCGACGTTCGTCGTCGGTTGCTCGATCGTCACCACGTGCGCGCTATCGACGGTCTCGGTGTAGGGGACGAGATTGTTGAAGAGCACCGTCTCGCCTCGGCTGAAGGGGCTGGGCTGCGAGATGATCGGGAACGCCTTGACTTGAATCTTCAGCGAGCCGTGCGTGATGGTGACGGGATTGATGCGTACGTTCTCGCCGGCGACGACCGTGCCCGTCCGCTCGTTCAAGACGACGCGCGCGGCGACGTCCACGGTGACGGGGGTTGACTCGAGCTCGGCGAGGAATCCGGCGAGATTGGCTTGGCGCCCCGCGGGCACTTGGACGCGCACTTCCGCGGCGTCGGCGGCTTGCGCGATCGCTTGTCCGAACTGGGCGTTGATCGCGAGCGCGACGTTGTTGGCGGTCGTATAATCCGGTTCTTTCAGATAGACGCCGACCTCGCCCGTGTTCGCCACGCCGCCCGGCAACGCCGCCATAATGGAGCCGCCGCCCGGAACGCGTCCGTTGAGCGCGTGGTTCTTGATGATCCGTCCGCCCGTCGCGGTGTTGATGTCGTAGCCGCCGACGGAGATCGCGCCTTGAGCGAATCCGTAGAGCTCGCCCGTCACGTGCGAGAGCATCGGGGTTTGGAGGAGTTGTCCGCCCATCAAACTTTTTGCGTCGCCCATCGAGGAGACGTTCACGTCGAAGACGCCCCCCGGCTTCAGTTGGTTGTCGATCGTCGCGGTCACCATTACGGCGGCGACGTTCCGCGTCCGCGTCCGATTATACGTGTCGGGCACGGTGACGCCGAAGCGCTTGAGCATGCTGACGATCGACTGTTGCGTGAACGTCGAGCGGTGCGTGTCGCCCGATCCCGCCAAGCCGACGACGAGACCGTAACCGATCAACTGCGTCGTCGTCTCGCCTCGGAAGTAGGCGACGTCCTTAATGCGCTGGGGCAGCGCCGCCGAGGCGGCGAGCGCGGCAAGTATCAGCGTGGTCGCTAAAAATTTCATCTCCGTCGCTCCTTTGTTCGCTCGTTAAAATATCCAATGGAAGAGTCGGGTAAGCAAGCCCGGCTCGGTGTTCCGATCGATCATCCCGTCGTTCTGCACGTCGATCTCGGCGTTCGAGATGTTGTAGGAATAGACCGAGTTGTCCGCTTGCACGTCCGCGGGGCGCACGACGCCTTTGATGCTAAAGCGCTGTTCCTCGTCGTTGATGGTGATGCGACGAGAGCCGCTGACGACGAGGTTGCCGTTCGAGAGCACCGAGTCGATCGTCGCGGAAATGCGCGTCTTCACTTCGCCCTTGGCGGAAGTCTTTCCGCCCCCGTCGAACTCGTTGTTCGTCGAGACGCCGAAGTCGATCGAGGGGATCGTCTCGTTGAACGCCTCCCCCTCGGCTTTCGCGCCGAGCGAGCTTGAGCGTCCCGTCGCGGTGCTCGCCTCGTTGGACGCTTTCGAGGATTCGACGACGATGATCGTAACCGCGTCCCCGATCGAGAGCGCCTTGAAATCCGAGAACAACGAACGCGACGCGTTCATCCGAAAATTATCCTGCGCCGAAACGACCGTCGCCAGCGCTAACGCCAGAAACGTCGCTCGTGAAATGATTCGCTCCATGTCTCTCGCTCCTTTTAGTAACCGTTCGGTCATTCGATTATCTCGACCAATGCTTTGCCGATCACTTTCGCGCGGAAGACGTTCCGCGAGCCGTCGGCGACGCGCACCGTCTCGTTCAGTTCGCCGTCGCTTCGGCTTTCCGCGCGGAAGCTGACGACGACGCCGCCGTTTTTGACGAACGCCTCGACGACGGATCCGACGGCGACCAACGGGGGCGCGTCGATCATCCGACGAGTGAGAACGTCGCCGGGTCGGATGCGCGTTTTGGCGATCGCGTTTTCAATTTCGTAGTTGTGCAGCACCGGCTCGCCGCGCAGTCGCGTCACGTTCTTCGACTCGAGTACGAAGTCGGCGGGGGAGACGGCGTCGCCGGGATCGATCTTTCCGACGGGCGTGAAGACGGTTTGGAAGAGCGTCAGCTCGACGGTGATCACCGTGCGCGACTCGCGTCCGTCGCCGTCGGTAACGCGGAGGGGCACGTAGCCCTTGCCGCGCGAGAGTTTGAACGGTTTCTCGTCGTCGATCGTCGTCGCGTAGCCGGGCGCGTCGAGGTAGGAGGGGCTCGAGGCGATCCGAAACTCGTAGCGGTCGTAGGCGGTCAGCTCCCCGTCGAGGTACCGCCCGATCTTCGCCTCCAACGCGGGGTTCGTCGGGTCGCCTTCGGGAACGCCGCCGGCGACAAGGGCGATCAACGATATGATCGTCGCGAGCGTCGTCATTAGGTTCGCTTCAAGTTGTTCGCGATCGACATCATGTCCTCGACGGTCTTGACCGTCTTGGAGTTAATTTCGTACGAGCGTTGCGCGGTGATCATGCTCACCATTTCGTCCACGATATCGACGTTCGAGGATTCGAGAAACCCTTGGTGCAGCTGTCCGAAGTTCTCCTCGCCCGGCATCCCGAGCATCGGCACGCCGGAAGAGTCGGTCTCGAGGAACATATTGTCGCCCACGGCGCGGAGCCCGGAGGGATTGACGAATTTCGCCAGCTCGATTTCGCCGACCTCGACGACGTCCGCGTTCTCGTAAACCAAACTCACGACGCCCTCGCGGGAGATCTGCAAGCCCATCGCCTCCTCGTCGATCAGCAATCCCGGTTCGAGGACGAATCCGTTCGAGGTGACGATCGACCCGTCGGCGGAAAGCTTGAACGAGCCGTCGCGCGTGTAGGCGAACGTCCCGTCGGGGCGGCGGAGCTGGAAGAACCCCTCGCCGTGGATCGCGACGTCGAACTGGTTGCCCGTCTCGTGCAGGTCGCCCTGCAGGTGGTTCTTATCCGTCGAGGCGAGACGCACACCCGTGCCGATTTGGATCGTTTGCGTCGGCGTTTCGATTACGCCGGGCAAGTAGGAGTTGAGCGGATGCGCCGCCACCTCTTGATAGATCAAGTCTTGGAACTCCGCCCGGCTCTTCTTGAAGCCCGTCGTGTTGACGTTGGCGATGTTGTTCGAGATTACCTCGATGTTCGTCTGCTGCGCGTTCATTCCCGAAGCGGCGGCGAGCAAAGCGCGATACGGCATAGTTGTCTCCTCTCTCTTAAACTTTTCCGATCCGCGTCGCCGCGCCGTAGGTCGTGTCGAACGTCCCGATAACTTTCTGCGCGGCTTCGTAGTCCTTATTCAATTTTATCATGTCGGTCATCTCGGTTATCGGATCGACGTTGCTCTCCTCCAAGAATCCCTGCGAAATCTTATACTCGTGCTCTTCGGGCGTTTGGTAGTCCTCGGCGTTTTGAAGGAAGAAGTTCATCTTGTCGCCTCGATAGAGTCGCTCTTGGTTTTCAACGAACCCGATCTCGAGTCTGGCGACGACTTGAGCCTCGCCGACGAGGACGTCGCCCTGCGCGGTAACGCGCACGCTCTCGCCGCCCATCCGCGCGCCGATAAGATTGATGGGACCCGTTTCTCCCATCACGCGGTCGCCCGTTTTGGTGACGAGCCATCCGTCTTGGTCGATCTCGAAGCGTCCGTCGCGCGTCATCTCGAGACCCTTATCCTCGGATTGGACGACGAAGAACCCTTTGCCGGAAATCGAAACGTCGAGCGGATTGCCTGTGGCGTAGAGCGCGCCTTGGGAGAAATCGCTGACCTGTTTGTAGCGATTATCCTGAAAGCGATTGACGAGTTCCGAGAACGGGAGCTGGCGTTTGAACCCTTTCGAGTTAACGTTCGCGAGGTTGTTCGCCACGATCTCCATATTCTTCATCTTCGCGTGCATGCTCCTCGCCATGAGGTGGATCGATTTGAGCATCGCTGCGTTCTCCTTTCCGGGCGGGCGCTATGAGGCGCGCCGCGTGGTCAATCAGTAACATCGCAATCGCGCGGGTTTCCGAGACGGTCTTCGCTCGTCGTCTCGTTTCCCGTATCGACTCCTCGAAGAGCGAGTCGGCGGAACACCCCGCTTCATATAATCGAGCCAAACGTCCGAGCGCTTTAGCGAACGATTCTGTTCGCCGCGGCGTCTCGTCGGGCTTGTGTGTCGTCATATCGTTCGCGAGCCGCTACCGTCGCGGTCGTTTCGTCGAGACCGTCGCGCGTCGTCGGGTCGCCTCGGAGAGGCGTCGTTCGAGCGGGGCGGTCGAGCCGAGCGGATGCTCGGTTTCGTATTCGGCGAAAATTCGGTCGTCGGTCGTCATTGCTCGCACCGTTACTTTTTTGGCATGTAGTTCAAAATCCGTGCCTAACGATACGACGCGGCTTCCCGTGCCCGTCGTCGAGCGCGCCCCTTCTATCCGAACCAATTGCGGCGGATCGGCGAGAAGGACGATGAAATCGGGATAGACGTCGAAGCGGTTGTAAGTCGCTTTGGTCGCGAGGAATCGGACGACGTTCCGCGTCAGAAGCGCGAGTTGATCGGCGACTTCCGCGCGCTCCTCGCCCGACTCGATCGTCGCCTCCATCCGAAGCGCGAGGTCGAGGAGCCGGTCGTCTCGGTCGGGTGGCGGATAATGTCGCGCACGTGGCGAATATTCGCCAACTCGGAGCGCCAACTCGTCGAGGATCGGATCGAGCGTGCCCGGCGAGGGGCGCAACTCCACGAGCGCGAGAACCCCCGCGAAGATCTCCCGCATAATCTCGTCGAGCGATTCGCGCATCAACCGCTCCTCCTTCTCGACCATATACGCGAGGAATTCGTCGCGTTGAAGATATACCTGCGCCAGAAAGGCGATCTGCCAACGGTCGAGGTCGCTCCCTAATCGCTCCATAAAAGCGATCGCGCGTTCAATTTTGGATTTCACCAGCGGCTTCTTCTCGCCGATCAAATACGAGACGAACGTCGTCGCCTCGTCGGTCGGCTTAATGTTCAGCGCGGCGAGAAGCGAGGGGAGGAACTCCGCGGATTTACCCGGTTGGACGATATCAGAAACGGAGAGGACGAGGGGCTTGGCTGATAGGACTTTCGCGATAAACGCGTCGCCCGAAGCGACGTTGATGGGGAGTTTTGCTTGGAAAACGGCGCCTCGTAAAAGCAGGCGGAAGACGCCCGGGGAGCTTGTTTCGAGCGCTTTGACCGCCGCGATCAAGCCCTTGGCGACGCCGGGTAGCGGTCGGTCGGCGCGGATGGGGGCGCCGCTCGCGCCGAAGGTTGTCGGCGGAAGGGCGCCGTCGATCATTGCGTCCGCGCGCCGCTCATAGCGCGGAGTTTAGTCGCCAATTGCGCTTCCCCTACACCGATTTCGAGACGTTTCGCGCGCCCAACCAGTCCGCGCGCTTTCTTGTTGGTTCTCGGATCTTCGAGCGTTAACCCGGCGCGGAGGGCGGACTTACGCCGAT
>WJMR01000184.1 GCA_014727845.1 Ignavibacteriales bacterium | reverse complement strand
TTACGTTTCAAGGATTGAAGGGCAGGCGCGTCGTCGTTTTCGGGCACGACTCGATGGGAATGGAAACCGCCCTGCCGCACGTCGCCGCGACGCGCAACGCGTTCGGTCTCGAGATCACCCGACTCGATATGAAGCTCCTCGCCGATATGCTCGCCAAGAAGGCGTACAACAATAAGGAGTTGCTCGACCTCCGAGGATGGATCGACGGACACGCGAAGAAGCGCGTCGAGTTGCGCGACGAAGCCGACGACGAGCGGTTCAATAAGAGCTTGGCGATGTACCTGATCGTCCGAGACGTGATGAAGGATCTCAACGCGGTCGGCGGCGGCTTTATGAGCCAGCTCGAATGGGGATCGGATTTGCGAGGAACGCCCCTTCCCGTCGCCGACGCGATGGAGTCGCTCTTCAATTCCACGTTCGACCACGCGGGCGACAAGCCGCCCCTCCCCTACGCCACCGAAGCCGACGTGCAAGCCCTTCTGACGATGCTCTTCACCACGTGGCTCTCGGGCGGCGAACCGCCGTTGTTCATGGACTTCCGCAAAGTGTGGGAGCGGTGGGAGCTCGAAGCGCTCGCCAAAAAGGTAAAGGTGAAACTCGGCGACAAGGAATTATGGGAGCGCCGCGGCTTGGTGGACGGGAACAACTCCGGCTCCGCCTCGTTCAACTGGGCGGGCGCGCCGGGCGAAAGCGTCAAGAACCTGATGAAACGCGTCTCCTTCCCGCTCGCCAACGACGAGTATTTCCCGGGCGGCGGCAATTCCGTCTCCTTCCAAACGCCCGGCGGCGTCGAGGCGATCGCCTCACGCTTGGCGTATAGCTCACTCTCCAACATGTGGTCGATGGTCTGGGACGAAGCCGTGACCGCCGAGCCGCCGGAGAAACTCGCGCGCGCCGTCGCCGATTCCTCCGACCCGACGTGGCCCCACACGTTCCTCACGCCGAAGCACGCGCATATGGACGAGTATAAACAATACGCGCCGGCGAACCACCTGCATATGACGTGGAACCTGAAACCCGCGCGCTTGCAGTATTGGATGGATTTCACGAACGTCCTCTCCGCTCGGCCGTGGCGCGAAACGCCCGGCTACCGCGAGGGAATCGATCGCCCCGATCCGCTGCTCTACGTGATTAACGGCGGCGAGAACAACGCCAAGACGCTCCGCGCCAAATCGTAGCGGCATGATCGAGTTCCGAGAAATCGGCAAGCGCTTTACGGGAACCGTCGCGCTCGAAGGCGTGAACTTCGCGATAGAGCGCGGCGGCGTGTACGCGCTCGTCGGGGAAAACGGCGCGGGGAAATCCACGCTGATGAACCTGCTCGCGGGCGTCTATCCCGACTACGAGGGCGAGATCCGCGTGGACGGCGAACCCGTCCGCTTCCGCTCCACCCGCGACGCCGAACGCGCGGGCGTCTCGATCATCCACCAGGAACTCAACCTCGTCCCCGATCTCTCCGTCGCCGAGAACATCTTCCTCGGACGCGAGCCGACCGACAAACTCGGCTTCATCGACTTCCGAAAAATGCGCCGCGACGCCGAAGCCGTTCTCGCCGATTTCGACTTCCCCCACTCCGTCAACGCCAAGGTCTCGACGATCGGCGTCGGGTGGGGACAGATCGTCGAGATCGCCAAAGCGCTCTCGCTCGAGGCGGACGTGATACTGATGGACGAGCCGACCAGCGCGCTCTCGGAGAACGAGCTGACGCGGCTCTTCGCCAAAACGCGCGAGCTGAAGGAACGCGGCGCCACCATCCTCTTCGTCTCGCATCGCCTTAAGGAAATCTTCGAGATCGCCGACGAGGCGATCGTGCTGCGGGACGGGAAATACGTCGGGCGGCGAACGATCGCCGAGACGACGCGCGAGGAGTTGGTGAACTTGATGATCGGGCGCGAGTTCTTCGAGGAGCGGCGCGACGTCGATCTCGACGCGAAACCCGCGATATTGAAAACCGAACGTCTCGCGCTCAAACGCGGCGGCGCCCCCCTCCTTCGCGGAATCGATTTCGAGCTGCGCGAAGGGGAGATACTCGGCGTGGCGGGTTTGCTCGGCTCCGGAAGAACCGAGCTGCTGAAGTTCCTCTACGGCGAGCTACGAGGCGAGACCGAAGGCGCGCTCTTTTTCAGGGGCGAACCCTATAGCCCCCGCTCCGCCGCCCGCTCGATTCGCGACGGCGTCTCCTTCCTCTCGGAGGATCGGAAGGTCGAAGGAAATTTCGCGGAACAGACGATCCGCTTTAACGCGAGCGTCTCCGTACTCGATCGCTTTTCCTCGTTCGGATTCCTCGACGAGAAGCGTGAGAAGAGCGCCGTCGGCGAGCTCCTCGAAAAACTCAACGTAAAGATGCGCGGCGACAAGCAGAAGATTACCGAACTCAGCGGCGGCAACCAACAGAAGGTCCTGCTCGGTAGATCGCTGATGAGCGAGCCGAAGCTGTTGCTGCTGGACGAACCGACCCGAGGCGTGGACGTCGGGTCGAAACAGGAAATATACGATTTGGCGCGCGACCTCGCCGAGCGCGGCGTTTCGATCGTCGCCGCCTCGTCGGAAATACCCGAATTGTTGATGCTCTGCGATCGCGTCCTCGTCCTCTCCGCGGGCGAGCAGACGGCGATTCTCGATTCGGCGACCGCCGACTCGCGGGACGTGCTCCAACACGCTTTCACGAACGTATAACCTTTACGCCGTTATGAACAAACAACTCTCGGTCTTCTTCGCGGAAAACGAATGGGTGAAACCCGCCCTCGGGTTTCTCGGCTTGTTCGTTCTCTGCATCGTCTTCAGTCCCGTCTCGAGCAAGGGGACGCTCATCTTTCTGAAGTTCGACAACCTGAGCAACGTGTTGCGGCAGGTTTCCGAAATCGGGATCATCTCGGTCGGGATGACGCTCGTGATCCTGACGGGCGGCATCGATCTGTCGGTCGGCTCCGTGCTCGGTCTCTCGGCGACGGCGACGGCGTTCGGGTTGATGGATTGGCGGCTCGGCTTCTTCGGCGCGATCGGCGTGGCGTTGGCGCTCGGCGCGGGCGCGGGCTTCGTCAACGGCGCGATCACTTCGGCGGGCAAAATTCAATCCTTTATCGTAACACTGGCGATGATGACGGGCGCGCGGGGGTTCGCCCTCTTCCTCTCGGACGCGAACTCGCGGAACATCGGCTTCGGGGAGAACGCGGCGCCCGAATCGTTCAAGATTTTCACCGAGTCGTTCTTTGGCGTGCCCTTCCCCGTCTATATTTTCTTGGCGGTCGCCGTCGTCGCGGCTATCGTTCTCCGTAAAACCCGCTTCGGTCGGCACATTTTCGCCGTGGGCGGCAACCAAACGGCGGCGCGCCTCTCGGGCGTCAACGTCGCGCTCACGCGCACGGTCGCCTTCACCGTCGCGGGATTCCTCTCGGGCTTGGCGGGCGTGGTGCACGCGGCGCAGCTCTATCAAGGCAATCCGAACGACGGCGTCGGGTTCGAGCTGGACGCCATCGCCGCGGTCGTCGTCGGGGGCGCCTCGCTGATGGGCGGCAAGGGGTCGATGGAGGGAACGATCGCCGGCGTGCTGATCATCGGCGTCTTGAGCAACATACTCGGTCTGCACGGCGTGGAGAAGGATTTTCAGCTGATGCTCAAGGGCGCGATCATCGTCGCGGCGGTGCTTATGCAGGAACGGCGATGGTCGTTCCGCAATAAGGGCGCGTAACTACTCGTCGTCCTCGGGGTCGCGTTCAGGAACCTCGAGATCGTTGGCGAGCTTGGCGACGACGATGGAGACGGAACCCGCGCGCGGATCGATCGGATCCCCCTCGGCGTCCGGCTCGGCGCTCTCCCCGCTCTCGGCTTTCGCGGCGTATTGGAGCGCCTTCATAAAATCGCCCGTCATAAAAATGAGCGCGTCGCCCGGCAGAAGCTCGGCGCGCTTAATCTTATCGGTCTCGAATCCCGCGTAGTTCCGCTTCACTTTTCGCGTCACTAAATTCAGGTATTCCGTCCGCTCCCCCCGCTTAAGTAGCGTCACGGGCTCGGCGGCGCGGGTAATGGTGACGGAGGGACCGTCGAGATCGATCGCCGCCATCGAGAGCGGGCGATACTGTTCGACGCCCGGAATCCTCACCAACGCGTCGGCGGCTTTGAGCATCCCCCCTTTGCTCAAATCGGGCGTAAGCCGCGGCGCCAGTATCGTCTTGCCCGCCACGTCGGTGTTCTCGACGACGACGACCGACTTACCCTCGTCGCCCCAGAACGCGTCGTAAAAAACGTCGCCCGCGAGCGCGTCGCGACGAGAAGCCGCGAAGACGACGCAACGATCGGATTCGGGAAGCGCGGAGGGCAATCCGCCGGGAATAACGGGGCGGGCGCGGTGCAGGTTCTTCAGGATGCCGCGCTTATCCTCCGCCACCATCTTCCGCGTCGAGGGCGGCGAGGAGGCGCGAAGGAGCATATAAGCGACGAACAGGACGAACGAATAGGCGAGAACGAAGATGATCGTCGTCTTCCAAACGCCCGTCCAGAAATCCAACGAGCGCTCCTTTTTCTTTGGGGCTGAACGGTCGGCGCGAACGCGAACGGGTCCCCGCGAGCTATCGGCGCCGAGCGCGGCCTCCGATTTCCTCCGGACGTTTTCCGACGGGGTGACGCGCCACTTAAGCGCGTGACGCGCCGCTCGCTCGTAATACGCGGGAATCGAGCGACGGACGTCCTCGACCTCGGGCGAGAGGGAATCCGCGGGCGAAGAATGGAGCGGGGCGATATATAATAATAGAATAGCGAAGATCGACATAGGGCGCCGTGATTACCGAGCGGGGAATATACGAATCCGAAGGGAAATCGGCGGAAAGCATGGGATTAATTTTACGAGCACGTGACGCGCGTCGTTGTTGTATTGCGTTACTTATTGTAACTTAACATGGATGATTATCTAATAGCAGGCATGACTTCATCGATGACGGATATTAAGGCATCCAACAACGGCGATCCCAAGCGTATGATAGCCGTTCTACTCGCGGACGACCACGCGGCGGTGCGTCAAGGATTCATCGCGGCGTTGGATCAAGTGTCGGGCGTCGAGGTCGTCGGGGAGGCGGGCGACGGAGAGGAGGCGGTCGGAGAGGCGAAGCGCTTGAAGCCCGACGTCGTGATTATGGACATCAGTATGCCGAAGATGGACGGCATAACGGCGGCGAAGTTTATCAAGGACGCGCTCCCCGAGACAAAGATCGTCGCGCTCTCGATGCACGACGACAAGCGCTACATTATGGACGCGCTCGACGCGGGTTTGGACGGCTACTTGCTCAAAACCACGCGCATCGAAAACGTTCGGAAAGCCGTGCTGGCGATCGCCGACGGCGAGAGTTATTTCGATCGGAGCATCACTCGAACGCTCCTCTCCATCCAACGCGAGGAGAGCGAGTCGCGCGAACGCGCCCGAATGAGCGCCAAGATCGATTTATCCGACGACGACCTCGATCTCGTCCGTTTAACCGTCGAGGGATTCACTCTGCAAGAAATCGGCGACAAACTCGAGATAACCCCGAGCGCCGTTAAGTATCGGCGCAAACGCCTTCTGGAGAAGCTCGCTCTCGTCAACACCGCCGAGCTTATCAAATTCGGCATTATGATCGGCTTGTAACCCGTCGCCCGTCGGCGTCGCCCGTCGGCGTCGTTCCGTCGGCGTCGCCCGTCGGCATTCCCGAGATTTTTCCCGAGCGCGTCCGGAACCAACTCCGCCCAACGCGCGTCACAATACTACAGCCAATAACAAAGAGATATCGTGGGCCCACAAACCGTCTTTAAGTTGGCGGACGACTTTTCGTTGATCAAGGACTTCATCGAAGGCGACGAACGCGCGTTCGAGACTTTGGTGAACCGTCACAAGGAAAAGGTTCGCAATCTAATCTATCTGAACGTCGGGGACACGGACGCCGCGGACGATATCGCGCAAGACGTGTTCGTGACGGTCTATAAAAAACTGAAGCATTTCCGATTTGAGTCGCAATTCACAACTTGGCTTTATCGCATCACGGTGAATAAATGCCGAGACTATTTAAGAAAGAAGAAGATCCGCTCAATATTTTCCCCCTTTACAATCGAGGAGGAAACGCGCCCCTCGCCCGAGCGCACCGACGAATCGTTCGACATTCGGCAAATCGTGCGGGAGGCGGTGGCGAACCTTCCCGAGAAACTCAAAACGCCGCTTACGTTGCGCGACTTCGAGGGGATGAGCTATCAGGAAATCGCCAAATCGCTCGACCTCGAGCTTGGCACCGTCAAGTCGCGCATCTTCCGCGCGCGCGAGCAACTCAAAGAAGAATTGGAGCCGTACAAAGAGGAGCTTATATGAGGAAAACCGTTACCGATTTTGAAAATCTATCGGCGGCGCTGGACGACGAACTGCCGTCCTCCGAAAAACGAGCGCTCCTTGAAAAAGCGGCGCAATACGACTCCCTGCGCGAGGAGCTCGCCGGCTTGCGAATGGTAAAGGACGCGGTGACGAGCTTGGAACCGCTCCCCGAGAACCCCCTCTTCGAGACGCGCCTTCGGGAACGCCTCGAGGCGGACGCGGCAAAATCGGCGTGGAACGTCGCCGCCAAACCCGCCGTCGCCTTCGCGACTCTCGCCGTCGCGCTGATGATCACAATGCGCGTAAACCCCGACTTCTTCCCGAATCTCTTCGAGGAACAGCGGGCGCGCATCGCGAGCATCTACGAGAAAAACCTCCAACCGATCCTCGCCTATAACGGATTCACGAACGACGACGTCTTCAACTTCGCGTTCAACAACGTCATCCCGTTGGATCGGGAGAAAAACCGAGGGCTGGCGCTCGAAGCCGACCAAGCGGGGTTCTTCACGCTCGAAGCCCGGGACGTGGGCGCGGAGCCCGCGAGGATGGACCGCCGTCGGTTCGCCGCCGCCTTCGAGCTGGACGATCGGGAACTGAGCGCGCTCGACTCGATCCTCGGAAGCTACTCCGACGACCTCGCCTCGGCGATCCTCGTCGGGGACGAACCGGGCGCCTACGTAAACGCCAACCTGCCCGCCACGCGCGCCGCCCTGCAAGCCGATATCCTCTGCTTCGCGCGCGACGCCAACCCGGACGCCTATCGGCGCGTCTTCCGCGACGTCGAGTTCGCCGAGGATCCCGAAGCGCGCTTCCAATCGATCATCGATCGCGAACGGAAACGCGAGCGCGACAACTACTTCTACGTCTCCGACGACTCGGTCTATCGCGTCTCACTCTCCGTGGACGTCGATAGTCTCCTCCGAGACGTGCGCGCCAACGCGGGCAAACCCCGAAAGAACGGCGACCCCTTCGGTCCGCAATTCGTCTCCGCCGCGCCGCCCGACCCGTACGACTCGATCTTCCACCGGCGGTGGCGCCTCTTCGCGGATTCGAACCGATTCGTCGCGCGCGTTCCCCGAGCGCCCGCGCCTCCCGCCGCCTTCTTCCCCGTGCCCGCTTGGAACCACGACCGTATGTTCCTCGCGTTGGATAGCGCTATGGACCAGCTGAACAACGTTCGCGTGAATGTGCAAGTTCTCTCGGATAACGCCCGCGCCTTCCACGTCGAAGTCTCCTTCCCCGATTCCGCAACGCCCGCCCGAATCGAATATCGCTACGAAATAAGCGGCGACTTCGGTCCCGACGGCGCCGGATTCGTTCACTACGGCGACGATACGTTCCGCGTGCCCGCGCCCCCGAACGTCGATTCGATATTCGCCGCTTCGGGCTTCCCCGACGTCGATTCGATATTCTTCGCCGCGCCCTTTCCCGACATGGATTCGATATTTGAGGCGTCGCCTTTCTTCTCGGATTCCGCCTTCTTCGCGCCCGACGCGCGCTTCCCCTTCGCGGGCGGCTTCGGCTCCTCGGAAGAGTTGCGCGAGGAAATGGAGGACGTCCGACGCGAGATGGAGCGAATGCGCGAGGAAATAGAAGTGATTAAGAAGGAAATCCGAGAAAGATAACCGCGCTTTGTTATCGCGACCGCGCCCTCGATTCCGACAATCGGGGGCGCGCCGCCCCCCGCCCCAAACGCCGTTCGACGGCTCATCATTCTATTACGCCGCGCATCAAATCGAGCTTTGGTTCTTCATTCCATTTATAGTATTTTGAGTTTGAAGACGCGTATAAATGCGTTTATTAGAAATGGTTACAAGAGCCCGACATAGCGCCGACGGTTACAAATTACAAGCGTTGCTCGTAACGGCGACGGCGTTTATTCTCCTGAAACTCCTCGCCCCCTCTCAAGACGCGTTGGCGACGACGATCGTCAACGAGGTCCTCACGCTCGGGCTCGCCTACTTCATCGTGTTGAACGTAATGAACGTGCTCGGCAAGACGACGCAATCCCCGACGACGCTCGTGAAGAGCGTATTCGTCGCGCTGCTCGGCGTCGTGGCGCTGGCGCACGCCTCGGAGGCGTTCCTCTCGAGCGTTTTCGGGCGCGTGGAGGATCTACAATCCGCCGACACCATCTGGATGCGGCTCTTTTCGTTTTTCTATAACGTCGCCCTGCTCGGCGCGGCGGCGTACGTCCTTATCGTTTTCCGCGAGCTGTTTTTCCTCAAGCAAAAGCGCGACCTCCGCGCCTACTACAACGCGATGCTCGCGTTCATCGCGCTCGGTTCGGTCACCGCCTTTCTGGATCGCTACGAAGAGTTGTCGTTCATCCACGTCTCCTTCGTCGTCGTGGCGCACCTGCTCGTGCTCGTCAATTCGGCGCGGATTTCGTGGATCGCCTTCCTAACGAAGAAGCAAAAAACCGAGCTTATCCTCGTCTCCGTACTCGCCGGCGCCGCCGCCATCTACGCCGTCGCGTTCCTCGCGGGCGGCGACGTCCACGACGCGCTCGTCGCCACGTTCAGCCGGTCGGCGCATCAATTCGTCTTGCTGATCCTCGGCTACGCGATCATCTACTTTGTGATACTCTTTTGGGCGACGCTCTTCCACCTACCGACCGCCGAAGCGTTCGATCGGAAGACGCGCGAGATATCCTCGCTCCAATATCTCAGCCGCCTCATCAACCGCTCGTCGGACCCCGAGGAACTCTCGGCGACGATCGCCGACATCGCCACGCAGGTGACGGGGGCGGACGCCGCGTGGCTTGTGATACTCGACAACGGCGAGGAGAAAATCGTCGCGCCGCGCGCGGTCGGCTTCCTCGACGCCGAGAAAATCTATCGCCACTGCCGCGCGACGCTTCAAGACCCGATCGCCTCGTGCGAGACCCTCTCGCTGGCGAACCTCCGCAAAACCGAACGCCTCGACCGCGACTTCTCCCACGCCGCGCTCACCCCGCTCCGATTCGACAACCGCGTCAAGGGGCACCTCCTCGTCGCCAACGAAAAAGAGTTGCCGTTCGACGACGAGGACAAAAACGCCGTGCTCGCCTTCGGGGATTACGCCTCCGTCGCGCTCGAGAACTCCCGGCTCATCAAATCCTCCATCGAGAAAGAGCGGATGGAGCGCGAACTCGAGGTGGCGCGCGAGCTCCAACGAAAGCTCCTGCCGCAACGCACGCCGAACCACAACGGTCTCGAGGTCGCCTCGGCGTTCATCCCCGCCTTCGAGACGGGCGGCGACTACTACGACTTTTTCACGCTCGGCGACGGTCGTCTCGGTTTCGTCGTGGCGGACGTTTCGGGCAAAGGCATCTCGGCGGCGTTCATTATGGCGGAGCTCAAGGG
>WJMR01000027.1 GCA_014727845.1 Ignavibacteriales bacterium | reverse complement strand
CTCCACCTCCGCTTTACTGAACGGGTTTTCTTGGCGGAATTGGTTAATTAACGACGCTTCATTTACTATCGTGGACATCTGCATTTTATAATTTCCTTCTGTTAAGAATACATAGCAATGTTTTTTAAGGACTCGCGGATTAATTCCGCTTCCCTAATAACCCCTATAAGTTCAAGCGGCAAGGTTTCAATCCTTGTTGTAGTGGAATGGGGTAGAGAACCAAAAAATTTCGTAAGTATGTGAAAGAACTATATATATACCGATATTTGGAACCGCAAAATAAGAGGTATTTTCTATAAATCCAAACCGATTCGACGAATTATTACCGCTTTCCCGCGTCCTTCTTCCGCGCTATTTCACTATCCCCAAATAAGATGCCGCCGACGCGCTAAAACGATCCTATAAATCCGTCTCGCACCATCCACGCCTATTGCGGGCAATAGTTCCTATAGGTGCAATCCATACAGCGCTTCTTTGAGCGCGTCCGACGCGGGAACTTGCCGTTTATCAGTATCTCGCGGATCTCGTCGATCTCCTTCCGTAAACGCTCCTTCGCGCGGTCGTCAATCTTCAGCTCCGCCACATGATGCGAACTCCGAATATACACCGCGTAGCCCCGCGTCGCCGGAACGCCATACGTCTCCTCGATTAGCGCCGCGTAGCAGACCAGTTGCAACGCGTGCGTTTTGTAAATCCGCTTCTTGAACTTCGCGTACTTGTAATCCAACGGCGCCTTCGTTCCGTCCGATAGCGTGAGAACTTCGTCCACAATCCCGCGTAAACGAGGCGTCGCGAGATAGACGTCCAATTCCTTTTCGACCGCGCCGATCTTCTTCCGCAAATACTCCTTGTTGCGCGCCAACTTCAGGTCGTGCATCCGTCGCCCCTTCATCGCCTTGTAATACTTCTCCTCGAATTGCGGAAGCCGCAACACGCTTTGGAAGTAGGTGTGACGAGGACAATACGTGTGTTGGATCACGTCGGAGGGGGTGATCGAGATATCCTCGCTTGTAATCGTCGGCGTTTCCATAAGAGCCGGCTCCGTCGGGTTAAATAAACATTGCGGATATTTCGTCGGTCACGCGCTTCTTATCGAACGCTTGCCCGAGCAAGTCCGTTTCCTTCAGTTCGTCTTTGCTCATCGGAAAGACGTACACCGAGTCGGTCTCCTCGTCGATTAAGTCGAGAAATATCTCGACGAGCGTCTCCTTCTCGTTCGGCGTAATCGTGCCGAGAAACACCGAGTATTGCACGCGATTAAGTCCGACGTTCAGGCAGCTCTTCGCCACCTTGTTCCTTATCCGGTCGCTCTTCACGTCGTAAAGAACCCAGCAAATCAAAGGTCTTCGCCGCCTCCTTCGCCGAGGGTTTCTTAAGCAATCTCGAGGCGAACGCGTGCGCCTCGTAGTGGATCACGTTGCCGCGCGTGTGTTTCTTCGCTTTGTAGGTCGTCGTTTCCTCGTCCAAGAACGCCGTGTAGGTTTGGATGAGTAGCGCCTTGCCTTCTTTGTTGAGCGTAACGCCGTTGGCGAGACGATCGACGTGTTCTTGTCGGACTTTCTTCCGGCTGAAAAGTTTGAAGACGGTTTCCTCGGCGTACACTCGAAACGGCTCGATGAAGTCGAACACCATGCTCGGATGGTTGTAGTCGTCGCGGTGGAGGAAGCCGAGGTACGGATCGACGCCGGCTATGGTCAGCGCCTTTTCGACGCGGGAGTAGAGGACTCCGTAGGCGTAGTTCAGAAACGCGTTAAACGGGTCTTTGGCGGGTCGGAAGCTCCTGCCGGCGAATCGCCACTCTTTCGGAACGAGCGCCGCGAGCGCGTCGAAATACGCCCTACCCGCGGCGCCTTCGGCGGAACGGATTGTGTCGGCTACGTCGGCGACGCAAGCCGCGGCGACGCTCTCGACCGTCGCCTTATAACGCTCGATATCCGCGATCTTCGCGTCGATGAACTCCGCCTTGCTTTCTCGTCGCTTCTTTAAGGAGCGGAGGAACGAGGCGCGCTTGGCGAGTTTGCCGGATATCCATTCCTTCACGTACGCCACGCCCTCGGCGTCGAGCGAGGCGACGAGCTGCCGTTTGCGAACTTTGGCGACGCCCCCGAATTTACTATACCAGACGCGCCCCAGCGGCATACCGTCTCCCTCCACAAACGCCACGTCGATCCCGCGCTCGATCGCCAGCTTCACCGCCTCCGAGCTAATAGCCGTGCCGCGCGAGAGCGATACGCCGCTCACCTTATTCGGCGCAAACCGTCGGGTCGTTCGCTTCCCCTCGACCTTAACGCTCACCTCGAACATACCGTCCTTCACGCGGAGGAACGCCCCGTAGGCGTTGACGAACAATCTCATCGTATCGGCTCCGGAATATGCTCTCGCTCCTCGGTTAGCCGCGCCGAGCCGAAACCGCGCGAGGCGGATTTGCCGACGCCGAAGAGCTCCGGTATCAACGCGTTGATCGAGAACTCGCCGACGAACGTGGTCATATTCCTGTTCTTGAATTTCGTTTGTCGCGGACGCACCGTCGTATCCGCGAAAAGCCGCTCTTCCACGCGCAACCCGAGATGCTTGTACATACTCAGCACGTTGCCGACGAGCACGGCGGAGAGGAGTCGTCGGCGTTCTCCTTCGCTTTTCGCCTTAGCATAATCAAGGTAGTTCTTCCCGTTTAACGCCATCCACGGAGTCGCGAATCGGTAGCGCATCAGCCGATCCGCCGTTCCTATTTCCGGCTTCCAGTGCAGGATGTTCTTCGAGCGGAGCGGCACGCGCGTCCCCTCTATCTCGATCTCGCGCATCGAGACGAACAGCTCGAACAAGAGCCGCGCCCCCTCCAACGCCCCCACCAGATGCGGCGTACCGTCGATCACTTTGTATTGCACCAGCGGGTAGGCGTAGCGCGTCGCGCCGTCCTCGAAATGGTTGTGGAGTAGGGGGGAGCGGTCTCTGAAAAACGTTCCAAAAAATCCGCGCAGTTTCGGCGCCTCGCGCGCCGCGAGTTTCACGTCGGGAAAGCGAACCACCGTCGCGTCAATTCTCATCGGTATGCCTTGTTGTGTTGGAAGTGAACGAACGCTTAGATTACCTCGACCTCGCTTGTTTCTTCTCGGATAAATCCGATCCCGTCGGCGTCGTATTTCTCGGCGACCTTGTCGCGCGGAATTAATCCGAGATAGTCCGAGACACGCTCGGGGACGTCGTATTTTTCGGGAACCTCGAGGATGTGCTGATAAAACGCTTGTCGGAACTCCTCGAACTCCGCCTTGCCGATCTCGCCTTGGCGGAGCGCGCGATATTTCGCCAGCGCCTCCGAGGCGGCGTCGTCCGTATCGATAAACACCGAGCGGCGTCCGGGCAAATTTCTAACGACTTGAAACGTCTTCACGCCGTTATCGCCGTCGTAGTCGAGCTTCTTCATCGCCTCGTATATCTTCACCGACTTATCGAACGCCTTCTTCGAGTTCAACTCCGTGAAGTAATTCGCGACGAGATCGAGGTAGGAGCGTTCGCCGACGCCCTCGGGATGCGCGCGCAACGCCGCGAGGGAGGATGTTTCGCCGAGCGTTCCGTAGATCATATTCGCGTCGCCGAAATCGACGACGTAGAGGGGGCGCTCCGGCTTTTTCTTGTTGTGGCGGTTTATTCGTCCCGCCACCTGCACGATAGACTCGACGGGCGCGAGATCGCGGAAGCCCATATCGAAATCCAGATCGACGCCCGCCTCGACGGTTTGCGTCGCCACCAATACGGGCGCCTCGCCCGCCTCCAACGCGCGCCGCACTTCGTTGATGCGATCGAGACGGTGCGCGGGCAGGAGGTTGGTCGAGAGATAGAAGAGAGGCGCCTCCGACTCTCCGAGCGCCTCCTCGAGCGCGCGATAAAGCGAAATCGAGCGGCTGACGGTGTTGACGACGATCAAGCACGACTCGTTCGCCGCGCGTTTGTCGCGAAACCGTTCGAGGAAGCTCGCCTCGTCGATCTTCTCCGAATCCTCCTCGTCCGCGAGAAGGGGAACGATTCTCGTGCGGTTGTTGGCTACGAAATGTTTCTCATGATCCTCCAACAGCTCTATGTCGCGCGCTTTCTCGTTCTCTCCCTCGAGGAGAAACTCGTTGGCGAGTTCGAAGATCAAGGGTTTCGTGGCGGTCATCAACACAACGCGAGCGCCGAGGAATTCGCCGAGCCACCGGAGCGCCGCGCCGATGAGCGGGTGATAGTCCGCGTCGAGCGCCTGCGGCTCGTCGAGCACGATGATCGCGCCCGCCAAGCGGTGGAATTTCTTCAGGTCGCGGTTCTTGTAGCCGATCAACGTTTCCAAGAGTTGCACGAACGAGGTGACGACGAGATCCGCCTGCCACGTCTCCAGCGCCATCTTCCGTTGGTCGTAAGTTGGATCGCTTTCAGAGTCCTTAGTCTCGGAGGCGTCGCCGCGCTTGTTCTCGTCGCGTTCGCCCATCAAGTCGGCGTATTGGTAGTGCGCGAGGACCTTGGCGTCGCTCCCGATAACCCGTTGGAAGGTTTCCAGCGACTGCTCGATGATGTTGATGAAAGGGAGCGCGTAAACGACGAGCGGTTGTTCGCCCGTCGCCTCTTCGACGAGACGGCGGAGCTTGAGCGCGAAGTGGAGCGAGGTGAGCGTCTTGCCCGCGCCCGTCGGGGCGGTGAGCGTGAAGAGTCGGCGATCGAGCGCGCCGGGTTCGTCCAGGCGCCCGAGCACGCTCATACGGATCTCGTCGCGTTCCTTCGCGTTCGCGGAGGCGCCGCCTTTTTGAAGCCCCGCGATAAAGCGCTCGACGATCTCCTCCGAAACGGAGACGCGGTCGTAGGGCTCCGTGCCGGAAGCGGCGAGTTTATCCGCCTCGATCAGGAGCGAGAAGAGGTAGTTCACGAGGTAGTAGTTCTCGATGTCGGCGGGAGCCACGAGATTAGCGCGGAGGGATTTACGCAACGCTTTTGTACCGGGAGGCGCGAAGTCGGCGAGAGGGTCGCTTGATTCTATCTCAGTCAGGCACGGCTCGCCCGCCTTCGCCAAATCGGAGAGTTGCTCCGTAATAAGATCAAGAATCGCCCCGCTCGAAGTCGTTCGGAGGTATTCGTCGTGGAGCGGAGAGACGAGATCGCCGTGGTGCCGTAGAACGGCGAGGTAGGCGACGCCCGCCATTCGCTCGTCGATTTCGACAAGCTTATTATACGCGGCGAACGCGCCGAGCCGCGCATGATGGTGACGCTTGTGTTTGTCCCGCGCGCGTTCAAGCAAGTATCGCTGAAAAAACGACGTGTATTTCCCGAGGTCGTGCCACCGCGCCGCGATCCCGACGATTCGGAGAACGTCCTCGCGCGGAACGCGGAATCGAGCGGCGTCGGCGACGTGACGTTCGGCGAGAGCGGCGACTTCGGCGAGGTGATCTCGAAGCAAAGTAGTCCCGACTCTGCCGCCGTTCTCGTCCGATTTGCAGTGAGAGTAGTATGCCTTCATTGTCTCGATTAATCTAAGAATTGTATGTTGATGTTCGCCGATCCGACGTGATAGTACGCGCCCTTAATTATCGCCTTAAGCGGCGCGTCCCCCATAAGGTAGAGGATTCGGTTCATCTTCCGCACTTCGCGGTCGCCGTCGGCTTTGAAGTCGGCGGGGAGTTGCTCTTCCTCGATGTATTGAAAGAGTTCGCGCTCGTCCTCGTTTTCTACTTTGTAGTTCAGTCGTTCCAACGTCTCGACGTTGACGGCGCTTTGCAGCTCCACGTCTTCCGAGTTCGCCTCGCGGCGTTCCGCGTCGTAATCGAAGCGTACGTTCTCGACCGAGGCGACGAAGTTGGCGGCGCCGAGCGAAAGATTGAACACCGAACGGCGATTTTCCAGCGCGTCGTATATCTCTCGGAGCGATTCGGCGCCGTTGGATTCCAACGCGCCGGCGACGTAGATCCGATAGCGGACGAGGTCTCGGCGGAGATCCGCGCCCGTTACCACCTCGAACGGCGTTTGGGTGTGCTTGTCGTCGCGCCCGCCTCGGAAGTCCGAATCCTTCTCGATTTTAAGGTGGTTCAAGCGGTGGATCGTCTTCTTGAGGCGGACGGGCGTCTCCAATCCGAGGAGCAACCGCTCGGAAGCGAAGTCGTCGTAGTACGCTTCTTTAGCTCTTCCCGCCATCGCGGCGAGCATACCCATAATCGTCGTGCGCGGAGGAACCGTGAAGCTGAGCGCGGTGGAGTTCGAGTAGAACTTCCTGAAATGCGCGAACTTTCCTACGATGTCGAACGATGCGATGTCCATAGGCGTCACACGGAAATCGTTTCAAAAGGAACGTCGATCGAAACGTCGGGCGCGGTAACGCCGAGGACTTTTTCGATCTTGTCTTTTTTGTCGTCGATGACGGATTTCAGTTTGGAGAAATCCAATTCCAGATCGTCGAACTTCCGGACTTTCTTCTCCTCCAATCCGTCTTTCGGTTTGGCGCCGATAAATTGACGGAGATCGCCGAACTGCCCGTTGCTAACCCCGTCTTTATAGACGATCTCGAGATAGAGTTTCGGATACTGGTTGCCTTTCGAGCGGGTCGGCACGGCGGGGATCGCCTTCCAGATCGAGTCGCGGAAGACGGCGACGTCGTCGTCGGTGAGCCCCGTGGTTTGGGCGGCGTACTTGTTGACGGTGCCCGTGAAAGCGAGCAAACTATAGTGAACGCGGTAATCCTTGCCGAACATGCTGTGGTCGTCGCTCATTACGGTTACGAGGGAGTTGCTATCGACCAACTCGACGCGGTTGAGCGAATAGCCCCAATTCATCTGAATCGGACCCGTATAAGCTTTTGTGAATCCCTTTACGGCGAACGCGCTACCGAACATCCGGACGTCCACGAACTCGCGTTTAACCAGTTCGACGAGTATGTGCTTGTTGACGGTATGATCCTTCATCGCTTGGAGCGCCTCGAAGGTCGATTTGTCGCCGGCTTTCTTTACCGTCTCGTCAAACTCTTCGCGAAGCTTGGGTTCGTCCTTAAACGCGGCGGCGAGAAATCCTTCGTCCTTTGCGAGTGCGTTGACGACGGTTTTCATTCGGGAGTCCATGCTTACTTTGGAATCCCCCTCCATATCCACGAAGATCTTCTTGCCGTTGTTGCGGAGGTAGTCGCGGATAAAGCGTTTGATTCTGACGTCGGTAACCAGATTGGTGCGGGTGTCGTAGTCCATCCGCGGCTTGTTTTCTTGGTCGGGATCGCCGTTGGGGTTGGCGTTAATCGCCTCGTACAGGAACAAGAAATCGGCGTTACGATTTACGGTGTCGCTCATCGGTTATTCCTCCGTTAAGGTTTCGGTTTCGTCGTCTTGGTTCGATTCTTCTTCGGATTTGGCGGCGCGGTGGGAATAGCCCGCGAGAATAAAAAAGACCGCCTCTTCTTCGGAGATCGTCCACTCGTTTGGATTAAATAATTCGTTAAAGCTCCGGAGCGGAAAGTCCGCCCGATCAACCACGCTATACTGCCGCGCTTTCTCCATAAGATCGTTCACAAGCCGGAGTATTTGATCGCGACCCATACCGCGATAGTTGATCTTGCCCATGACGGGTTTTTGTTTATGCCCTTTTTTATACTGGGCGTAGGCGATGACGCCGAGTAGCTTCCCGAGATAGAAAAGAGCTTTTTGCGGATCAGAGTAGTTCATCCGCTCGAAATAATCTTGCTCCAGGGTTTCGTACGAAGAGGTCATAGACGCTCCGAAATTATGATTGGTTAACTGGTCTAAACGTTGTAATAGATGGAAAAAGCCGTGATAACGGAGCACGGCGTCGAAAATGGCGTAGTCGAAATTCTCGTTCTTGGTAATGTTGGCGTAGGCGGCGTCCCTTCCGTACCAATGGCACAAAATCAGTTCTATGAAATGCCGAAACAGTTCTTGCGCGTCGATCTCTCGTTTTTCCAGTAGCGCGTTGAAGATAGGGAGCGCGGGGTTTTTTACGGAGTCTTTTCTTATAGGTATTGAGTAGTAGAGCGTAGCGAGATTAATCGTCGCTTCTTTCCGGAAAACGTCGGCGATTTTGCGGCTAACGTCTTGGCATTCGATGGCGATCTTTTGGAAATGGAAGAGGGGAACGTCGCGTATGTGGTTGACGACTTTATACGATTTCCCGTCGGATTCGTAACCGATAAAATTTAGCCAATAAAAACCGTCAACCTGAAGTTCGTCTTCGATGTTACCGACGAAATCGTCAAATTTTTGCCACTTAAACAGCAACTCGGAACTCGACTTTATCTGAAGGGTGTCTTTGCCGAAAATTTCCTCCGAGATCTCCGACAACGCGTGCTCCGGGAATTGAGGCACGATGAAATGTTGAACTTTCGCTATTTGCACGCCCATATTCTGCTGAAGATGGGCGGCGGCTTTGCTCAACGCGGCGTTCATCTTCGCGCCTGTTTGATAGTTTCGACTCATCGACCGCTTGTCGAAACCCGACGCGTAATTGATAGTTGTTGTTACAAAAATCTTATTGAAACTGTTTCGTCCTTCAAATTTCGCTACGTCAACGCCGTCGGAAGCGCTGTTAGCGACGTAACAGAACCCGTCTTCCGAATCACTTCCCAGATAGCGAGCCCGTAGATATTCGGTGTATCCGTCGAACGCGCCCAAAAACTTGGGCGCCGGCGCCTCCAACTCCTCCGATTTCACGGAGACGTAAACGATGGGTATCGACTCATTTTTCCCGACGAAACCGTTAAGTGAGTTCTTACCGAGCGACTCTCGCGCTCCGAGTTGATGAATCATTTTCAGCGCGTTGTAAAACGGCGTACCGATTACGTCTTCGTACATCTCGGCTTTACCGTCAATTTCGTAAAGAAAATGATCGTTTTTCCCTTCCGACGTTTCCCAGAGCGAAGCGGATAGTAGGTGAGGTTTCGCTCCGTCAACGCAAACGTACGCCTTTGGGCTTTTCGGCGGCAATCCTATTATTCTATAGTACTTATAGGGATCGCCTTCTCGGTATTCTCTCAAATTCTCGCGTGTAACGATTACCTCTTGCTCGTCCAAATCCACGACGATTTCGAGAGTATAATACTTTGCATCCTCTTTTATTTTCGGCTCGTTAATAATTGGGGTAAACTCCCCCTTGCCTTCGAGGAGCAGTTCGCCGATTTTCGCCAAACTCTGTAGCATCGTCCGTCCTTTACCGAGTTACTGAATAACGCGGGGGCAATATACCGCCCGTGCGGAGGGAAATCGCGTCATTGAATGATGATTTTTTGAAAGACGTTTCGGTGAGAAAAGCATTAACCACATTGCCCCGCACTTAACCTCCGGTCCCACTTCATCTGAATTTCCGGGAAGGTACTTCTTTCAGATAAAAAACGCAAGAGAGACGAAGCGCTCTCGAGCATAAATCGTCGTCGGCTAATGGCGTGGAGAAGAGGGGAGAAGCGCTCCCCAAAGAACGGCGTTCCCCAAAGAACGGCGTTTCCCAAACACGCAAACGTGACGAGCGGCGGATACGCTCCACAAGCGGCGCCGGCGCCCCCAACCAAACGTCGTTACGATTGTCCAATTGTTGAAACGCTCATTCCAACAAACGAAAGGACGCGACAATGAGAATCAATTGGAGAACCGGACTCGTCGTTAAGGCGGCGGTTATCGTGGCGGCGGCGGCGACACTCGGGACGGCGCAGAATAAGCTCTTACTCGAGAAAACGTTCGCGGAGGGATCGATTATGCGCGTCGAAGTTGACGCCGAGGCGTGCGACGTGGATGTCTCTCAAGGCGGAAGCGGTATTGTCGTAAAGATTTACGGCGACGACGACGCGGATAAATATCTCGAGTTCTCGGCGGAGCAAGACGGCTCGACGCTCGAAGTCGGCGCGGAGAAACGTGGCGGTTTCAATAGTTTAAGCGACGTTGACGCACGGATCGAGATCGCCGTGCCCGCCTCGGCGATCGACCTCTCGGTTAAGACCGCGGGCGGCGACGTCTCGTGCTCCGACGTCAACGGCGGCGCGATTAATCTAAAGACCGCGGGCGGCGACGTCTCCGTTACCGAGGGCGGCGGCGAGCTTTCCGCAAAAACCGCCGGCGGCGACATTTCCGTTACCGACTACGACGGTCCCGTTGAACTAAAGACCGCCGGCGGCGACGTTTCCGTCGTCGGGGTTAAGGGAGCGGTTAACGCGAAAACTGCGGGCGGCGACGTCCGCGTCGAGTCCGAGAACGGCGACGTTGATGCGGAAACCGCGGGCGGCGATCTGGATGTCGTCTATAGCGGCGACGTCGAGTCGATTACGCTCGGAACTTCCGCCGGCGACATCCGTTTGTCGATCGACGAGGACGCCAAAGCCGATCTCGAAATTACGACGAATATCGGCGACATCTCCGTTTCGCATCCCGGCGCGAACGTAACCAAATCGAAAGACGGCAAGCTCGAGGCCGAGATTAACGGCGGCGGCGGATCGATCGAAATCAACGCCTCCGTCGGCGACGTATCCGTGGTGGCGAACTAACGACGCGCTCTAATCCGAGACCGTCCGGGCTATCGTTTGGATTTTGGACGGACGCTCGGATTGGACGACGACGCGACGATACCGACGGACTACAAAAGAATCATAACATATTTATACGGGCTGGCTTAGCGATCCGTCCGCATTGCGCTGACTCGACTCGCCCTTATGCAAATGTCATATAATGTATATTATGTAAAGTTGTATATTGCTTAAACCGGAGCTCTCGCGGCGGTAAGCCGGACCCCTTTCGGAACGCGCGATCGGACCGACGTTAGGTTGGCGCGGATGTTTTGGAGGGGCACTCGCGAGTGGCGCGAGAGGCGAGCGCCGGATACCCGAGAGCGAAAAGAGGGGACTCTCCCCTATCGGCGCTTCCCTCAACGGATCCATCTTGGCGCCGCTCGCGGAACTAACCAAGCGTAGCGATGGAACCCCGACTTGTCGGGGCGCCGCTCGCGTTGCTCGCGGAACCCCCGCTTCGCCCCTCCTTCGTCGGGCTACGCCGCCCCCTTGCAGGGGGCAAAGAGATTGAGCGGCGCCCTCCTCCGGAAGGGGTAAGCCGGCGAGGCGTGTCGCGCCTAAAGCCCGAAGACGTAATCCCTAACTATCCTTTCGATAAATATAGAAATTGGCGAACGATTCTTGCTGTGGGTCGTTTTCAAGAGGATACTCGTTTACAATCTCGGAAATCAGACTCCACGAGGGATAGTTCTCCTTGATGAAATCCGAAAACTTACGATGGCGCACGTGCCGAGCTTGAACTTCGGCTTGCTTATCCGTATCCGAAGAGTAGATTAATACGTATTTTTTCGAATAGGTGAATAGATCATGCATATACTGCTCAAACACTTCGTCTTCGACGAGGTGATAAATAACGTCTAAGGAAAGAGTTAGGTCGGCTTGAAATAAAGGAGCGTTATCACGCAAATATTGAGTGTTATAGCGATAGAACGACTTACCTTCATCCGACTCGAATTTACCCTTGCATAATTGAACGCTCCTTTCCGAGACGTCAAGCCCCGTGTAGTTGGGGATTTGAAGCAGCGACAACTGATGGCCGTCTCCGCATCCAAAATCAACCACGCTATCTATCTCGTTGGTCTTAACAAAATCATTAATCACATCCGCTTTGAACCGCGCTAATCTACCATAAGAGCCGGCGCCCGAATTCCCTCCGGAGACGTATCGCTCTTCCCAGTAGTTTTTAGAATTGAATTTCTTGTTGCCGCCGAACAGTGAATAGATCGGTTTAGCCAACGTTGATAGGACTTTGTTATTTCTCACCATTTGTTTCAATGCCGTAATCATATGGATCTCCCAATTGACTACTCGACGCCGTATTGCGTCGGCGTTGTCGCGATTCTTAAAAGCCGAGACGCCGCGCTCTTTCGTCCGGACGCCACGCTGATAATCTACTCATTCCAAACGATGCCGCCAAGCGCCGGCGACGCCGCGGAAACGATTAATCGGATTGAAGTCGCCCAATTAATCAATTACCAAATTAATCAATTATAAGATACGAACATCCGAAAGAAGATGCAGGGAATTAACCGATACGCGCCCATCCCCCCCCGCCGCTCGTCAGAGAATCCCGCCGCTCGTCCAAATCG
>WJMR01000183.1 GCA_014727845.1 Ignavibacteriales bacterium | reverse complement strand
TTGTTCGACAGCGCGCTCGGCGCGACGGCGCAGGAAAAACGCCGTTGCGAACGGTGCGACGCCTTAACCGAGCGAAGGGAACATTGCGGTTCGGCGACGCGTCTCATTTCCGGAGCGCCGCGATTGACGAACGACGGGGTGAATTTATTGGCGACCGCGTTCGGTGGAGCCGTCGCCTACCTGCTGAGCGTCGCGCTTCAATGAGCGTCGCGTTTCAACGCGTCGCCTAACGACGAACATCGACCACTGTGAGTAATCAACGGCGTATGATCCGCTACCTATTCGCGCTAACGACCGTCGCGGCGTTCGCGCAACATCCCTCCGTCGAGGTCTATCACGACGCTATGCGCGCCTACGAGGCGAAACGATACGGCGAGGCGGCGAGCGACTTCGCGGAGTTCTTCAACGCGTACGAGAAACAGGACGACCTGTTCGCCTCCGCGAAAACCTATCACTCGCGCGCGCTCGATCAATTAGGACAGCGGCGCGCCGCGATCGGCGGATTCGAATACGTCGTCGATAACTTCCGATTCTCAAACCTCCGCGAGCCGGCGCTCTTCGATCTCGGAAAACTGTATTTCCGCGTCGGCGACTACGAACGCTGCCGGCGACGGATGACCAAGTTGATCGTCGAATACGACGACAGCGAGTTCTACGGCGGCGCGCTCTATTGGATCGGCGAGTCGTACCTCGTGGAAGGGAGAACCGAAGAAGCGGTTGATTTCCTCGCCAACGCCGTCGCCTATCCGCAAAACAACGCCGATATCGACCTCGCCTACTACGCGCTCGGGCGCGCCTACGAGGGGACGGAGAACTACGAGAGGGCGGTCGAGTGTTACGACGAGATCCTTTCATATCACGAGGATAGTCCGTTCTACGATAACGCGCAGATCCGTATCGGCGTTTGCTATTTCCATCTCGACGAATACGAGCACTCGATTCTCGAGCTCTCCAACCCGATCGTCGAGAACATGCCGCTCGATCGGAAAGCCGAGGCGATCTACCTGCTCGCGAACGCCTACTATCGGAGCGCCTATTTCGAGGAAGCGGCGGAGACGTACGCCGACATCCTGCGGGAGTATCCCTCGGCGCCCGTAACGCGCGACGTGAAGTACGCCTTGGCGTGGTCGTATTTTCAGATGAAGCGCTACGCCGACGCCTTCAACGTTTTCCATTCGATCTCGCTCGGAACCGACTCGTTGGCGGTGCGCTCGTTCTATTGGAAAGCCGAGGCGAAACGCTACTCCGGCAACACCCCCGCCGCGCTAAAAATTTACGGCGACCTGACGCAAAAATTCCCCGAGAGCGATTACGCCAACGCGGCGCTCTACCAAATGGGCGT
This sequence comes from Ignavibacteriales bacterium, assembly GCA_014727845.1. Taxonomy (GTDB): domain Bacteria; phylum Bacteroidota; class Ignavibacteria; order Ignavibacteriales; family Ignavibacteriaceae; genus WJMR01. Next base: position 1,160 of record WJMR01000183.1, on the reverse strand, counting down.
GATCTATTTCAACCGGCGAGAATACGAGCTGGCGGCGGATTTACTTAAGCGCTCGCTCGCCGCGAAAGACGTTTCGGTCAAGGCGCGCGCCGGCGTGCTCCTCGGCGAGATCGCTATGCATCGGAAGGATTATACAAGCGCCGTCGAGCGCTTCGAGGAGGCGAGACGCGTCGAGAATCTGCCGGAAGAGTTGGCGCTTCGGACGTCGCTCGGCATAGGCGCGGCTCGATATTACCTCGGCAAATACGACGACGCGATCGTCTATCTCGCCGACGTCGATCAACGCGCGCCGAATTTCGAGACGGCGAAGGTGAGCTTCTTCCTCGCCGAGAGTTACTTCGAGAAGAAATACTTCGAGGAGGCGCTCGTCTATTATAAGCGGATACCCGTCGAGCACCCCGAGCTGGGCGCCTCGGCGACATACGGCTTGGGCTACTCGCTCTATAATCTCCGGCAATACGAGGCGGCGGGGTATCGGTTCCAAGATTTCGTCAAGTACTATCCGACCGACGACCGCCTTCCCGACGCGGAGATCCGCCTGGCGAACTGCTATCTCGCCGAGCGCAACTTCTCCGAGGCGGCGACCACGTTCGAGAAGGTGATGCGCGAAAGCGCCGACGCGAGCGCCAACGACTACGTGCAATACCAATACGCCCTCGCGCTCTTCAACGACGACCGCGACGACGAGGCGGCGCGCGAGTTGCGCAAACTCATCCGCGCCTTCCCCGCCTCCGAATACGTCGAACGCGCGCGCTACCTAATCGGACGCATCCACTTCAAACAGAACAACTACGCCGCCGTCATCTCGCACTATCGCGACGTGCTCGAAACCTCCACCAATCGCGAGCTGATGCCGCTGGCGTACTACTCGATGGGCGACTCGTATTTCAACCTCGGGAACTACGACTCGGCGATCGTCAACTACGACGAGGTGCTCGTCGAGTTCCCCCGCAGCGCCTACGCGTTCGACGCGGCGCTGGGCGTTCACTACAGCTATATGACGACGGGCAAGTACGACAGCGCGGCTTACGTTATCCGCGATTTCGTCGCCGCCTATCCCGACCAAGAGCGCGCCGACGAGTTGTTCCTCAAGAACGGCGAACTCTACTACTCGATCGGGGACGTCGAAAAGGCGCTCGCGGTGTACGACGAGTTTCTGA
>WJMR01000182.1 GCA_014727845.1 Ignavibacteriales bacterium | reverse complement strand
TACACATACTTAGCGAGCGGATCGTCGGCGACGGAGCCGTTCCGCACGAGCCGCATAAACGCGGGCGCCTCCTTCAAGTCCCAAAGCAAGAACGGCGCGGTCGTCGAGCCGAGACGGTAGGCGCGCAAGTAATACTCGGCGGCTTTCAGCGGATCGCGCTCGACGCCCGTCCCCGTTTCGGAAAACCTACCGAGCGCGGTCAACGCCTCGGGCGCGCCGACGGCGGCGGCGGCTTCCAATCGCGCGATCGCCGAATCCAAACGATCGTCGTTCCCCTCGCGCACAATCTCCGCGAGCGGGACGTCCAGCTCCTCTTCCGCGCCCTTTACCACCTCGGCGTCCCCCACCTCCCTCGGCGTCCGTTCGGAGTAGTCGATATACGCCAGCTTCACCTTCGAGGCGGGGTCGGCTCTCGATTCGCGACCGCGTTCGTCCGTCGCGTCGTCGCTCCTCGCCTCGGGCGGCGCGCCTGAAGTTACGCCCTGCTTATGTAAATGGTCGAGCGCGTTTTGGGCTTGTTCGTATCCGCCCGCCTTCGCTTTTTCGAGCCAGTAGTAGGCGACTTCCAAATCCTTCGGCACGACGAGGTTCTCCGCGTAGGCGACCCCGACGGCGTATTGCGCGATCGGCATATCGCGTTCGGCGGCGTAGAGGAAATGTTCGTAGGCGACGAACGGATTCCACGGCGCCCGCCACCCGTAGTGGTAGAACACGCCGAGATTGAACCTTGCCCCGACGTGCCCGGTCATCGCCGAGCGGTGGATCCAGTAGAACGCCTGCGTCGTGTCCGCCTCCATCGCGTAGCCGACGAGGTAGCGGAGCCCGAGTTGGAGCATCGCGCTCGGGTCGCCCGCGTTGGCGCGGCGTTTCAGCTCGAAGCGCTCTTGCAGCGCGTAGGTTGTGTTCGTTTGGGGAAAGAATATGCGCACGCCTCGGAACTCGTCGTCGCGGAAGGCGAGCGAGCGCGTCGAGTCGGCGGTCTGCGCCGAAGCCGCGCCGGCGGCGAGAAGGACAAGCGTTATGACGAGCGTGCGCGCGATGTGCGATCTCCGTTGCGAATCCGAAAGATGGCGAATTATTTATCCGTCCGAAAGTTTGACGCGTCTCGCGACAAATCGGTTTGCTCCTCCACTCGACAGATTCCCCGATAGAGGCAGAACGCGCACGCGCGCGTTTCTCGTCGGTCGAGCTTCGAATACGGGAAACGCCCCGCGCGGATATCGGCGACGAACTCGTTCGCCAACCGCGTCGCATGTCGGATGGCGTCGTTCGCGCTCTCGACGGCGGCGTCCCGTTCCTCGTCGAGATCGAGGGGGCGTCTCCCCCCGCCGAGCGGCTTGAGACCGAACGCCTCTTCGTTGTATCGGAGCGAAAAGATCGCGGGCGGCGCGGGATCGTCGCCCGTCTCGGCTCGCGCGGCGGCGGCGTAGAGGGGAAGCTGCAGCGCCAAGCCCTTCTCGTAATCGTCGGCGCTCGGCGCGGCGCCCGTCTTGTAGTCGATCGCGCGGATGAGCCGCCTCGTCGCGTCCCGGTCGATTCGATCGATCGCGCCCCGCAACTCGACTTCTCCCGCGCGGAACGTCGGCGTTCCGGGAAATCCGAACCGTCGCTCGGTCGCGATCGTACGAAAGCCGTCGTCGGCGCGGCGTTCGTGTTCGAGGAATCGTCGGAGGAGCGAGCGCCGTCGGTCGCCGTCGATTCCCGTCAATCGCTCGACGCTCGGCGAGAACCCCGCGTCGAAGCCGCTCTCGGCGATCCGACGTTCGGCGATCGCGAACAACCGATCCGCCGCCGCCTCGAAAAGCGCGCTCGGCGCGTCCGAACGGAGCGCGTCGTTTACCGCGTCGTCCTCGTAGAACTCCGCAAGAATTTCATGCGCCAGCGTCCCGACGTCGAGCGGGGCGGGTTCCTCGCTCGGCTTTCGTCCCTCGTCGAGACGTAATACATATTGATAGAAATATTTCTTTGGACAGCGGGCGTAGGTCTCCAGTCGCGAGGCGGAGTACGCGCCCTCGACTTTCCACGCAAACGCCGCGCGCGCTTTCCCCGACAACCGCTCGACGAATCCGAGATTACCCGCATCTTGTCTTCTTCCAATCGCCGCCTCGACCACGCTCTTATTGGGTCGGCGTCGTTCGATTTTCGCGACGCGCTCGAGCGCGAGGAGGAACGCCGAGGGCGTCGTTTCGCCGCGCGCGTCCTTCTCGGGATAGCTCGCGTGAAATCGCTCTCGGCTCGCGGCTATCGTTTGATACCAGAGATACCGCTCCTCTTGTAGGCGTCGCT
>WJMR01000026.1 GCA_014727845.1 Ignavibacteriales bacterium | reverse complement strand
TTCCCCGACTTGTCAAGAACTATGATGTTGTCAAGAACTATGATGTTGTCAAGAACTATGATGTTGTCAAGAACTATGATGTTGTCAAGAACTATGATGTTGTCAAGAATTATAATAATGAGACCGTGTTGAGTAACAACGAAATAGAATCGAACCGATCTCGACGCGTCGCTTCGCGGCGGCGTTCGTCCCCGCGGCGGCGTTCGTCGAGGATGCGGATATGGGCGCTCGTCGCCGCGGCGGCGTTCGGAACGACGGTCGGCGCGCGGGCGCAGAGCGCGCTCGAGGATTTCGACTACGAGCGAGTGAGCAGGATGGCGGGCGGACCGGCGCGCGTGATGATCGCGCTCTCCTCGCGCTACGCGATTTACGCCGACGGCGCTATTCTCCGGATGGCGGACTACGCCGACCCGACGGCGCCGACGACGCTCTCCGAATACACGTTGGACGGGCTCGCGCTCGACGTCGCGATCGATTCGCGCACCGTCTTCGTATCGACGAAACGCCGAGGCATCTACGCTTTCACGGTTGCCGTGGAGGAAAACCCGGGGCTAACCTTCGCGACGCGCGTTCTCTCGGAAGGAACGTACGCGCGCATTTCGGCGAGCGACGATTGGTTGTATCTCTCGGACGGCTCCGCGGTGCGAGAGCTGGACGTCTCCAACCCGAACTCGCCGCAATGGGGGGGCGCGCTCGATACGAACGGCGGAACGCGAGACCTCGCGGCGGCGTCGGACTATGTGTACCTCGCCGACGAGGATATCGGTTTGCGCGTGATGCGTCGCGACTCGTCGGGCGCGTGGAGCGAAACGCATCGTCGCGAACTCCCCGACACACTCGTTCCCGTACGGCTTACGTTCTCCTCGGGCGAGCTTTACCTCTCGACCTCGAAAGGCGGCGGCGCTCCTTATAATCGATTCGGCGCGCTGCTCGTCTTCGATCTCGTCGATCTCGCCGTCCCGACCGCCTCCTATCGCGTCGATTATCCGGGAGATACGTTCTCTCGCGGCGACGTCGCCGTCTCGAACGGACCGTTCGTCTTCGCGCTCTACTCGAACGAAACCTCGGGCGGCGTACTCGTCTTGGCGGACACGAGCGACGGCGCGCCGGCGATCGTCGGCGCGATAGAAACGCCCGAAGCCGCCGCGATTGCGATGACGGCGAACGACGTTCTCCTCGTCGGCGACGATTACCGAGGCGTAACGGCGTACGACGTTTCACCCGAGGCGCTGGAGAGCGTCGCCGCGGGCGGCAAAGCCCCGACCCTCTCGATTTCTTATTGCGGCGGCGTCGTCGAGGACGTCGCGGTATCGGGCGCGCGCGCCTACGTCGCCAAACCCGGCGTGGCTCTCGCCGTTTACGACCTCTACGGCGACGCGTTCGCTCGCCCCGTACCGATAACGACGGCTCAAGACGCCGGGATCGAGGGATTGCCCTCGGCGGCGCCGATGTCGATCGCCGCGAACGAGACCGACGCGTTCGTTATGCGCTTCGGCGGCGCGGGCGCGAGCGTTCGGACGGAAAACGACGCTCTGCGATCGGCGCTCGTCTTCACTTCCTCCGGCGGCTACGCGGTCGCGGCTATCGAAGAGACGTTCTACTTCTGCGACCGCGAGCGCGGTTTGCAAGTCGCCGACGTCTCCTCCGGCTCCGCTAATCCGACTTTCTCGCTCTTCGATCCCCTCGCCGACCGCGCCGGCGTGGACGTCGCCGTTGACGGCTCCACCGCCTACGTCTTAACCGCCGACGACAGCGTCTTCGCGCTCGACGCCGGCCTCGATCCCGCCAATCCGACGCTCGTCGGCGGCGCCGGCGGAGAGGAACTCGTCGGCGCCTTGTCGCTCGACGCTCACCAAGGAATACTCGCCGTCGCGCGGATCGACGGCGCCGTCGCCGTCTTCGACGTATCTAACCCGCAAAGCGTAACGGTTAAGGGCGTAATCAACGTCGGCGAACCCGTCCATGACGTCGCTCTGCTCGGTAACTATCTTTTCGTCGCGCGCGGAGAACACGGATTTGACGTCTATCTCGCCGGGCGATTAGGAGTAACGCCCCCGGTCGCCTCTATCGACGATCCGGGCGGCGCGGCGAGGAAGCTCAAGCGCGTCGAAGGGAAAAACCGATTGATTGTGGTCCACGGACTCACGGGCTTTTCGCTCTACGACTTTTCCTTTGAGCCCGTAGGCGCCGAAGATCGCGACGAAACGCCCGGCGAGTTCTTTCTCTCGCAGAACTACCCGAACCCGTTCAACCCCGCGACCACCATCCGCTACGCCCTGCCCGAAGCGGCGACGGTGCGGTTGACGATCTATAACGCGCTGGGGCAGGTAGTGCGGGAGCTTGAGTCCTCCGCCAAGCAAGCGGGCTACCACGAGGCGACGTTCAACGCGTCGGATCTCGGCTCGGGAGTGTACTTCTATCGTATCGACGCTCTCGGCGCATCCGGCGAGCGCTTCCAAGAGACAAGGAAGGCGCTGCTGGTTAAGTAATAGTGGCGCTTATTTAAATCATATAAGGGATAAAGGCGATGAAATCAATTATTATCATAACCCTGGCGGCTCTCTATATAGC
>WJMR01000181.1 GCA_014727845.1 Ignavibacteriales bacterium | reverse complement strand
TTTATCGCGCTCTGGGTGCTCAACGCCAAGGAGGAAGTGCGCGAGCAAGTCGCCGCCTACTTCAAGGACCCCGTCGCCTTCTTCGAGGGATCGGGCGTTTCGGTGATCGAGGGCGAAGCGCAGAAGACGATCAACGAGGAGCTGCTGCGGGATATCATCCGACAGTATATGGCGGAGAAGGGCGAACTCTCGGGCGTCGAGGAGGCGTTGGAGGAATCCTTCGAGCAAATGCCCGATCTGGCGAGCATCCTCGAGAACGTCGTCATCGAATACATCGACGAGGGAATGCGCATCGAGCTGATCGAGACGCAGGACAAATACTTTTTCGAGGTGGGTACGGCGCGCCTGAAGCCGGAGGCGTATCGCGTGGTGAGCGCCATCGGCAAGCGGCTGGGCGAGTTGCCGAATCGGATCATCGTCGAAGGGCACACCGACGCCCGCCCCTACGGCACGCAACGCTACACGAATTACGAACTCTCCGCCGACCGCGCCAACGCCGCGCGGCGGGCGCTTCTCGATGGCGGCGTGAAGGAAGCGCAGATATACCAAGTGCGCGCCTACGCCGACAACGAACTCCGCGACCCCGACGACCCGTTCGCGTCGTCGAACAGGCGCGTGAGCATCATCGTCCCGTATTTGGAATAATAGCCATGGCGGAACGCGACCGCATACTTGTCGTCGAAGAGGACCCCGACTTCCTCGAGGTGATGGAGCGATCCCTCGCCAAGCACGGCTACGACGTCCGCACCGCCCCCAACGGCGTCGAAGCGCTCGACGTCGCCGAAGCGTTCAAACCAATGGTCGTCGTCGCCGATTGGATGATGCCCCAAATGGACGGCGTCGAACTCTGCGACGCCCTCAAAAAGCGCGACGAACTCAAAACGGTGTACTTCATCCTCCTCACCGCCCGCTCCTCGCTCCGCGACCGCGTTACCGGGCTCGACCACGGCGCCGACGATTTCCTCGTCAAACCCGTCGAGCACCAAGAGCTCCTCGCCAGAATCCGCTCGGGCATCCGAGTGCACAATCTCCAAAGAGAACTCCGACGAGCCGAGCACGGCAAAGCCGTCGGCGAGCTCGCCGCGACGCTCGGGCACCAAATCAATAATCCGCTCGGCGCGCTCGCGCTCACGCTCCAAAATCTCGAAGAGGAGCTGAAACAACGCGCCGAAGGAAACTACCAAGAGGATTTCGAGGTCGTCAACGAGTCGATCGAACGAATAAAGGAGATCGTCGAGAAACTCAAGCGGCTCGACGATCCCGAGGTGATCGACTATTCGTCGGATCGCCGCATGCTTAAATTTTAACGGGAGCGTACGCAAATGTTGTTGGATAACGTCGGCGCCATTTCGGGAGATTTCGACGCGACGAAGCAAGGGCGCGTCGTCCGACTACCGCAAGGCGGCGGCAAACGCGGCGACCGCCGACGCTACCACGATCGCATCGAACTCTCCCCTTTCGCCGAATACCTCACCGAAATAGGGTGGGGGCTGAAGCTCGTCGCCTTCGAGGACGAATCGACGCTCTTGTTCGACTTCTATCTCGACGACTACGAGTTCCGCACCAAAACCGACTTCGACGACTTCGACGACGATCCGCGCCAAGTCTTCAAAATCGTCGCCGACGTCGCCGTCGGCAACGACCTCCACCGAGCGCTCCTCACGACGAGCGTCGCCAAAGGCGGCTTCCCGCCCAATCGGAAATACGTCAAGCCCGAACGCGGACTCGACGCCCTGCCGAAACTCTTCACCAACGCCGTCGCCGCGGGCGTCGGGGCGGAGATTTCCAAAGAGCACACCGCGCTACTCGATCATCTAACCGACCGGATCGAGGACGACCTCTTCGACGAACTCCGCAACGTTATGGCGGGACTCTATCGGATCTTCGAGAAGCTCGGCAAGATCGACCTCGCCAACATCGACTTTCCCGACGACGAACGGAAGCCCGTCGAGATTGAGAAGGCGAGCGCCGTACGGCTCGGCGAGGCGCCGTCGGAAGAGGAGGACGAGGAAGGGGAGGATTTACTCGGCGACGTCGGCGAGAACGAGGAGGAAACGAATGACGACGACTAACGATTGGGCCTTCGAGCATCCCGCCAAAATAACCGTCTGCGACGCCGAAGGGACGATCACGTATATGAATCGCGCCGCGCGCGAGGCGTTCGCCGAGGAGGGGGGCGCCGAGTTGATCGGGACGAGCTTGCTCGAGCGCCACCCCGAGCCCTCGAAATCCCGACTACGCGAGATGCTCGACAAAGGCGAGGGGTTCCGATACGTTACCGAACGACGCGGCGAGAAGGCGCTCGTCGATCAAGCGACGATCCACCGCGACGGCGCGTTCGCCGGCTTGGTCGAGATCGTTATTCCCTTCGCCGACGACCTCCCCCTTCGCGTCCGCGACTGACTACTTCGAGAATGCCGTGAGCGAAAACGCGAACCGCTCCATACCCAAAATGTTCTTCGCGATCCACGCCACCGCGCTGCCGCCGAGCGGCGCCTCGAGCCGAACCACGCCGACCCCCTCGGCGAGATACTGCGTCATCCGCTGCGGCTCCTCCTTCCCCTCGTATTCCATCGTAATATCGACGACGAGGCAATCGTACGCGCCCGCCGGCGTCTCGATCCGTTGCGTTTTTCGCGCATGCCCTCGGAGCGTCATCCCTCGATTATCCTCGCCGTAAAACTCCTTTCCCGTCCACGTCCACCGCTCGCCGACTTCGAGCGGGAACGGATAGATCAAGACCGGCTTGTCGTAGGTAACGACTGATTCGCTCGAATAGACGAGGAGATCGACCGTGTAGTTCAGGCGGTTCAGGAAGACGCCCTCGTCGTTGGCGAGGTAGGTCTGCCGATAGACGATCCCGTCTCCTTCGTACGTCAATATGGTCCCGACGCCTTTCGCGCGCGTCTCTCCTTCCATATCGCCGATGGAGGATTCGTATTGGTAGGATAGCCCCGCTTCGAGGGGGAAGTAGTCGGCGGAAAACGTCGCGCCGCTTTGCGCGTGGAGCGCGGCGGCGAGCGCGAGCAAGAGTGTCGTCGTTCGTATCATAGCGGCTCCCGGATTAGTGTGCCGCCGTCGGCTGTCGGTCTCCGCCTCGGGCGGTATTAGTACACGTTAAAGGTCGAAAGCAAATACGGGGAAAAGCGTTGGACGAACTGTTGGTGTCGGATCATCGCGGCGGTGTCTTGCGCCTCGACGGCGTACATCAACGCGCCCGCGTGCCCCATCACGCTTAAGGAGTCGCGACGGAGCGCGTCTTGATACGCCTCGGCGGCGAGGTCGTGCCGATTGTGGAGATAGTACATCCTGCCGAGAAGCGTGTAGCCGTCGGGGAAGTGGGCGGGCGCATAGACGTCGAGGGAATCGACGATCCGTTCCATTTGGCGCATGGCGTCCGGGGTTCGCTCCGCGTCGCCTTTGCGTTGCTCAACGGCGATGAGATCCGCCGCTTGATAGTAGAACGTGATGAACTTCGGATGGTAGCGCTCTCCCTCCTTCATCCCGAGGTCGCGGACGAGCTCGTCGGGCAGGCGCGTGTAGGTCATAAAGGCGGATTGAACGCGCGTATCGACGTCCAACGCGCGAATGTTCTCGAGGTAGTAGCGCTCGTGGAATTCCGGCGTGATGAACAGCGCGCGCTCGGCGAAGGCGCTCGGCTTCATGCCCGTCGAGAAGAAAACGTAATCCGGGTCGCGCTCGAGCACGTAATCGACGTTGTAGTTCCGCTCCTTCCACGAGACCGTTCGATCGCCGCTGATCTCGGGTATCGGCTTCGGGTGGTGCGCGATGTATTCGTCCGTCAATCCGAGCATATCGATCACGACCGCGTCGGTCGCGTAAGCGAACGCGCCGATGGTGGTCGCCGCCGCTACGAGCGGCTCGCCGCGCCGTTGCATTTGTTCGTTCAGCCAGAGCCCTTTGCGGCGCATCTTATCGACGAGAGAGTTTTCGAGCAGTTGCGCTTGCTTCAGTTCGGGTATCTCGTCTTGATAGCGATAGTATTCGTGGACGGGCGGTCCGGCGACGAGAACGACGAGCGCGAGTTGCGGCGCCCAATTCCGCGAGAGCGCGAGGTAATACACTCCGCGCAACCCGAGCGCGATAAGCGCGGCGAAGAAGGGGAGCAACGGAACGAAGAACCGATGATGCGAGAGAACGTCCCCGCCGATCGAGACGACGTAGAGCGTATAGACGAACAGATACCAATAGAGGAAGGCGACGGGCGTCCGCCACTTCCGCTTGAGCGCCAAGAGCGCGGGCGCGAGGGCGAGCGCGCCGGATAGCATATAGCGTTGGAGGAAGCTCCACAGGTAGTCGAACCCCGTCGCGAGGTAAACCGACGAAAAACCCGTCTTGGCGTAGAAGGTGTTCGGTAGCGGATGTCCGAAGTACGCGAGTCGGAAAATTTCGTAGAGCCCGTTCGGGGCGAGGAAGACGGCGAGCTCGATCAAGCGTGGCGGCGCCTTCAGTTGGGCGACGAGGACGCTCGCGAAGGGTTTGTCCGACTCGAAGACGCGGCGGGCGAGGCGAAACGCGTAGAGGACGGCGAAGGCGAGCCAGCCGTCGGGACGCGTGAGCGCGGCGAGCGCCAACGCGCCGGCAAACCGGTAGTTCGGACGCGAGGCGTCTTTCTCGGCGAGAACGGCGACCGCGCCGATCGTCGTCAGGAAGGCGAAGAACGTCGTCTCCATGCCGCTGATCGTCCAGTAGTGATAGCCGCCGTTGAAGAGCAAGAAGACGGGCGCCAACGCGGCGAAGAGGGGCTTGGCGTTTGTAAAGCTCGCGCGGCTCGGCTCCGGCAATCCCTCGCCCGAGAGCTTCGTCGAATACGCGAGGAGGAACGTCGCCGCCAACGTCGCGACGCCGAAGACGAGCGAGAGGTGTTGCGTCGCCGACTCGAGATCGACGCCCGCCGCGCCCAAGCCGCTCAGCAAGAGGAGCCAGAGGAAGTTCGTGTAGCCCTCGACCCGCTCGCCGGGATTGAAGACCAAGCCGTCGCCGTTCAGGAAATGCTTAACATACTCGAGCGTGATGTACACGTCGTCTTGGATGAGCCGAATCGAGAGCGCGTATTCGACGAGCATATAGCCCGCGACGACGACCATAAGATAGGCGACGAGGTGCGCGGGGTCTCGCGGAATCTTATCGAGTATCGAGCTTCGTTCGCGCTTGGCGCGGCTCGGCGCGGATCTCTCGGCGGCGCGGCGTTTCGTCTCCGCGCGGCGTTTCGTCTCCGCGCGGCGTTTCGCCTCGGCGCGGAGTTTCTCGTCGCGTTTCGTTCGTTTCTTCTTTCCCATAGCCCTTTGTGGAGTTGTTCGGATTAGCGCGGCGCCTCGGCGGGGAGGGTGACGCGGAATTCGCTCCCCTCTCCGGGCGCGCCCGTAACGCCGATGGTTCCTCGGTTTCGCTCGATAAAATCTTTGCAGAGTCGGAGCCCGAGCCCCGTGCCGAGCTTCCCTTCCGCGTCGCGTTTCGGTTCCGCGGCGTTCGCCTCGAAGAGGGACGCGGCGGTCTCCTCGTCCATGCCCACGCCGGAATCTTTGACGGTCAGCAGCGTTACATCGTCCTCCGTCTCGGCGTTTACCGTCGCCTCGCTCCCCTCCTTCGAGAATTTAATCGCGTTGACGACGAGATTGCGTAGCACGGTCTCCGTCGTCGGACGGTCGGCGAAAACGCGGACGCCCTCGGGCGCCATATTCAGGACGCGGACGCCGCGTTGCTTGGCGAAACTCCGCGCCCCCTCGATAGTCTTCTCGATCAGCTCGCGGACGGGGATCGACTCGGGGGCGAGCGTCAATCCGCCCGTTTTTGATTTCGCCCAATGCAGAAGATTTTCGAGCAGGTCGTAACTCCGTCGCGCCGCCGTTTCCGCGTCCGCCACGTACGCTCGCCGCTTCTTCTCGTCGAGTTCCTCGTAGCGTGAGTTGAGCAATCCGACGAGATTGACGAGCGAGCGGAGCGGGTCTTTCAAGTCGTGCGCCACCACGGCGAGGAGCGTGTCTCGGTCGGTTAGCTCGCGGCGCGCGTCGTTTCCGCTCGCCTCGAGGAGGGCGCGTTGGCGGCGGAGTTCGAGATGCAGCTCCACGCGGGCGACCGCTTCGAGCGGTTTAAAGGGCTTGGTGACGTAATCGACGCCGCCGTATTGGAACGCCTTTTCCTTATCCTCGGGATCGGCGAGCGTGGTGAGGAAAATGACGGGGATGTCGCGGGTGTCGGCGTCGGCTTTCAGCGCGCGGCACGTCTCGAAGCCGTTCATCTCGGGCATCAGGACGTCGAGCAGAATCAAGTCGGGCTGTTGGAGCTTCACCCGTCGGATCGCGCTCTTGCCGTTGTTGGCGACGAATATCTTATGCCCCTTCTTCTTCAGCGCCTCGTAGAGCAGCACGAGGTTCTTGGGCATATCGTCCACGATCAATATCTTCGCCGGCTCGATGCGCCGCTCGTTGCTCCCCGTTGGTTCGTTCATTACGTCCATGCCTTTTCCCCCGTTCTTCCTTGTGATCGCGCCGCCGCGCGTCCGCGCCTAAACCGAAATAAAATACCTTGAATAACGATAACTCGCAACCGCGCCGGCTACTTCGCCGTCGAAAAGAAGACGAGCGTGCCGTCCATCGTCGAGGCGACGAGCGTTCCGCCGCCGAGCGAGACGACCGAGAGTTGCCGGGCGGTTCCCGCGAAGAGGAGTTTCCGAAGCGCGCCCGTCTTCGCCGCCGCGGCGTAGGTTACGCCGCTTTTCATCGGAACGTAGGCGACGCCGTCCTCGACGAGAATCTTCGCCGGCGCCGTATCGACCTCGTGCCCCGTTTTGAATTTCCGCGCGCGCTTGCCGTTCTTCGCCGAGAGCGCGTAGAGGGTCTCCTCGACGCTCTTGACGTAGAGGACGCCCGCCTCGTCGTCGATGCCGATCGACTCCCAACAGCCGTAGCCCTCCTTTTGCCAGCGGGTGGAGCCGAGCATCATATCCACCGCCGAGACGATCTTGTCGGGCGTCGCGATATAGACGTTCTTCTCGTCGGCGACGGGCGGGCACGCGGCGGGCGAGTAGTAGAAATTATCTTTGTTGACCCACTTCCAGTTGAGCATACCCGTCGCCCGGTCGATGCAGTAGAGTCGGGCGTCCCAGGCGCCGAAGACGATACGATCCTCGGCGACCAGCGGCTCGGTCTCGATCATGCCGCCCGCGTCCTCGTTGCGCCACAACTCCTCGAGATAGAAGAACTCGAAGCAGAAGACGCGTCCGCTCCCCGTTCCCGCGACGACGGCGTGCGAGGGTTCGTCGTAGTATTCGACGGGGAAGGCGACGAGGTCGGCGGTGATCGGCTCGCCGACGTACACGCTCTGCAGCGGTTCGCCCGTCGAGGCGTTGTAAGTCGTCAGGTCGCCCGTCGCGCTCCCGACGGCGATTACGTTCTCGCGGACGACGGGACGGGAGACGATCCAATTCGGGGTGGATTGCCGCCACACCTCCTCCCCCGTGCCCCGATAGCGCGCCAGGTCGCCGTCGAGCGTCGCGACGACGAGATCGCCTTCGTAGGGCGTCGGCGGCGCGACGAGCGTTTTGCCCAGCTCCACCCGCGCCCCGATCGTCGCCTCGTAGGCGGCGAAATCGGCGGAATCCACGAACGGAATCTCGAGCGAGTCGGACTTCTCGATCGTCAGCCACAACTCCCGATCGACGTCGGCGGCGACCTCGTAGAGGAAGATCGAGTCGGGGCGATCGACGACGATGTTATAGCCCCATCCCTTGTCGTACTTATTCAAAGTGGCGCGGCTCATCGCGCCGGGTATTCCGTTAAAGTCGTACGGCTTGTTCGCGTGTCCGTGCCCGACGAAGACCGCCGTCGGACGCCCTTTTCGGAGGATGTTCGTAACCTTATACCAATTGTCGATTCCGAAATCGAGCGGGTGGTGGACGAAGAGCGTCAGGTCTTTCGTCGGATTGGCGCCGACGACCGAATCGAGGCGCGCGAGCGTTTCGGGGGTAACGTGCCCGCCGCCGCCGCGCCACAGAATGCCGCTATTGATCCCGACGAAGAGGCGCCCGGCTTGCTCGAAAACGAACATATCGTCGCCGAAAAGCTCGTAGAGTTTCAGCCCCGCGCTCTCGCTCCACTTCGTGTCGTGGTTGCCGGGTATGACGTAGAATGGTTTCTCGAGCGTTTCGAGGATGTCGGCGAACCGATCCAGCTCCTCGTCGAGCCCCTTTTCGGTTAAGTCGCCTTTAAAGACGACGAACTCGATCTCGTCGCGCTTGTTCGCGTCCGCGATTGCGGCTTGCAGATCCTTATCCGCCTCGCCCGCGCCGACGTGCATATCGGTCATCATCGCGTAGGTAACATCCTGACCGAACGCGCTCGCCGAAACGAGCGCCCATGTAATAAACGCCGCTACTATTCTCATTGCCCTTTGCCCGTATGCGTAAAAAAATCGCATGAATAACCGTTCTTAATATAACACGAAATCGGCGGAGGTCGAAAACCTTGCGGGCGTTTTTCGGAAGCCGCGACGCGCTCGGCGCGTTTGCGATAGCGCCGCCGTTTCTCTATCTTATCGGTTCTTTTTGAATCTCACTATCTATTATATATACG
>WJMR01000180.1 GCA_014727845.1 Ignavibacteriales bacterium | reverse complement strand
TAGATCGTCGGTGATCTTTTCGAGATCGACGCCGAGCTCGCCGAGCTTCGCCAAACGCTCGCGCTCGGCGTCCACGTCCTTCGTCGCCGTCTCGCCGACGGCGCCGTGATCCAAGAACGCGTCGAGGGTGTCGGGGGGAACGGTGTTGACGGTTTGCGACGCGATCAACTCGTCCACGTATTTCACGTCGGAATAGGCGGGGTTCTTCGTGCCCGTGCTCGCCCAGAGGGGGCGTTGCGGTTTCGCGCCCTTCGCCGCGAGCGCCTCCCAGCGATCGCCGCTAAAAATATTCTGAAACTCGGCGTAGGCGATCTTCGAGTTCGCGACGGCGATCGTTCCTTGGAGGTCCTTCTCGCCTTTCGCTTCAAGCGCCGCGTCCACTTGCGTATCCACGCGACTGACGAAGAAGCTCGCGACCGAGGCGACCTTCGAGACGTCCTCGCCGTTCGCGGCGCGCTCCTCGAGTCCGGCGATATACGCCTCGGCGACGCGCCGATAATACTCGACGCTAAAAATAAGCGTAACGTTTACGTTCACGCCCTCGGCGATCAACGTTTTGACGGCGGGGATTCCCTCGTTCGTCGCGGGAACCTTAATCATCAAGTTGTCGTGCGGCGTCGCCTCGCGCAGTCGTCGCGCCTCCGCGATCGTCTTCTCCGTGTCGTGCGCCAACTCCGGGCTCACCTCGACGCTTACGTAGCCGTCGGCGCCTTCGGTCTCTTTATAGACCGACGAGAGTAACTCGCATGCCTTGTGGATGTCCTTCAACGAGAGCGCGTCGTATATATCGAGCGCGGATTTCCCTTCGGCGGCGAGCGCCTCGACGTCCTCGTCGTAGAGGTCTCCTCCCGCGATCGCTTTCTCAAAAATCGTCGGGTTCGAGGTCATACCGCGCACGCCGTCGTCGATCATACTTTGCAGTTCGCCGTTCTCAAGGATGTCGCGTCGGATGTAATCCAACCAAATTGATTGCCCATAATTCGCAAGCTCATGAAGCTTCGACATAATAGTATCCCGTTTATTTCGTATTCATGTAATGAGTCGCGCGTAAACGAAGCGCAAAAAACCTAATTCGGTTAAAGTACGGATTTTTCACGCCAATTTCTCGTCTCTCGGTTATGGAAACCTTGCTCTAATTCATAGCGTGTAATGTGATCTTGGCGTATAATTTCGCTATTTTAATAAGATGCATCTTTATAATGCGAGTGGTTACCTATCAATATATAATATAAGCGAGACGACGAAATGAAAATCACACTACTATCGATCGCGACGGCGCTCGCGGTCGTCGCTTCGGCGCGAGCGGGCGTTCATCCCGACGGCGAAGCGAGACGAGTGATCGACGCGACGAAGGCGCATATGTTTATGGCTCCCGAATACTCGCCCGACGGAACGTATCTGGCGTTCACCGCGGAGAACTATCGCGGCGTCTGGATTCGCTCGACGGCGACGGGCGAGGTTCGTCAACTCTCCGACGACCTCGCGGCGGGATTCGACATGCAATGGTCGAACGACTCGAAAGATATCCTCCATCGCGCCGCCGTCTATCAGGAC
Organism: Ignavibacteriales bacterium; assembly: GCA_014727845.1. Classification (GTDB taxonomy): domain Bacteria; phylum Bacteroidota; class Ignavibacteria; order Ignavibacteriales; family Ignavibacteriaceae; genus WJMR01. Next base: position 2,630 of record WJMR01000180.1, on the reverse strand, counting down.
AAGCGCCGATACGACGCGGCGATCCGCACTTCGGTCACGGGCGAAGAGGAACCGCTGACGAATTTCCAAATCGGTATGCCGTTCCCCCCGCGCTGGATCGACGGCGACCGGAAGGCGCTCTTGCTCGGAGAAAACGGGATCGAGATCGCGCCCACCGGCAAGAAAATCTCCGACGAGGCGGCGCGCGCCAACGCCAAACCCGTCGTCGGGTGGATGGCGGATAAGATCGCGTTGATCCAACCCGACGGTACCTACGAGCTGATCGAACCGATCGAGGGCGAGCGCGTCCTCAATCCCGAACTCTCTCCGGACGGCGAGTCGGTCGTCTTCGAGATTATGGGCGGCGACGTGTACGTGATGCGTCTCGACGATCGTTCCCTCGTCAACCTCGGCGAAGGCGATCATCCGACTTTCTCCCCCGACGGCGCCTACGTCGCCTACACGCGCTCCGAGGACGACGGCTATCGCTACCTCGCTTCGGAAATCTACGTGGTGGGGGCGGACGGCGCGGGCTTAACGAAACTAACCGACACGCCCGACCGGCTGGAACGCCACCCCGACTTCTCGCCGGACGGAACGCGACTCGCCTTTTCGGCGATCGACGACGGCGGCGTGTATGAATTAACTATTGTCATCGAATAATCCCGCTCGGAGCGAACGACTATGAAATTGCAATTGCTAACGCTCGCGGCGACGGCGACGCTTCTCCTCGCGCCCGTCCGCGCGCAAGAAATAACGGGACTCTCGGGTTGGAACATCGTCCTTGATCCGGGACACAGTCGCACCGAAAATATGGGCGTTTTCAACTACAGCGAAGCCGAAAAGAATTTGGCGGTCGTCTTGGAGATGCGCCGACTCCTCTTGGAGTACACCGACATCGATACGGTCTATCTCACGCGCGACGACGCGACCTCGCAAATCTCGCTTTCCGACCGAAGCTCCTACGCCAATTCGATCGGCGCGGCATGGTTCCACTCGATCCACAGCAACGCCGGCGCGCCCGACCGAAACGGAACGCTGATGTTGTGGGGACAACTCTACAACGGACAGGAGAAAACCCCGAACGGCGGGCAAGCGATGTCCGCCCATATGCTCCCGCTCCTTTCCCGCACTATGCGGATCCCGCAAATCGACGGCTCCTTCGGGGACTGCACGTTCTACGGCGTTTGCACGTCGAGTTGGCCCGGGCCGTACCTCCACGTGAACCGGGAGACGAACATGGCCTCCGAGTTAAGCGAATCGGGGCACCACACGAATCCGCGGCAGAATCAACTCAATATGAACGCCGACTGGAAGCGGATGGAAGCCAAGGGCCTCGTCTGGGCGATCCTCGACTATCACGGCGTCGGGAGAACTTCGCTCGGCGAGATCGCCGGCATCGTGAAGGACGCCGAAAGCGGGTCGCCGATCAACGGCGCCGCGGTGGAAGTGAACGGCGACACCTACACGACCGACGATTACGCGTCGCTGTTTCATAACTATTCCTCCGACCCCGACCAACTCCATAACGGGTTTTACTATTTCGACGAGCTCGCGCCGGGCGACTACGAGGTGATCGTCTCGGCGGACGATTTTTTCGGCGACACGGCGACCGTCACGATCACCGACACGTTCTTCACGTTCCAAGACTTCGAGCTGATCTCGTCGATCATGCCCGCGGTTGTCGAATCGACGCCCGAGCCGAACGACAGTCTTGAAGCGGGGGCCGATTACATCTACCTGCGCTTCAACCGCCCGATGAACACGCCGACCGTCGAGGCGAACCTCTCGATCGATCCCGACGCGTCGCTCTCGACGCAATGGCTCGACAACTCGACGACGCTCCGACTCGGCACGAGCGCGCTCGACGAATCGACCGTTTACACGCTGACGCTTACCGCCGACGCGACCGACAACTTCGATCACCCACTCGACGGAAACGGCGACGGCGTTAGCGGCGACGACTTCACGCTCTCTTTCCGCACAATGGCGCCGGACATCTATCCGCCGAACGTCCTCCAACTTTATCCTTCGTCGAGCGACAACCGCGTCGAACGCGAGCCGATCGTCGGCATCGTTTTTAACGAGGAAGTATCGCTCGCGACGCTCGGCGGCAGAGTCGGTCTTCGACGCTCGTGGGACGGCGCGGTAGTCGGGGGAACGTTCAAGACGTACCACGTCGATCGTAAAACGGTAATCAATTTCATCCCGGAGGATTTCCTCGAACCCGGCGTCGAATACGAGGTGTACGTCCTCCCCGGCGTCGAAGATCCAAAAGGAAACACGACAACGCAGACCTACGTGGAAACGTTCGCGCCCGAAGGGTTCGAGGAGGAGAACTTCTCCGTCGTCGATAACTTCGAAGGCGGAGTCGGCGACTGGTGGGTTCCGCAACAGAGCGGCTCCTCGACGGGCTACCTCACGCTCGAAACGTCCGTCGCCTCGTCGAGCGCTTACGCCAATCCCGTGCGCGGCGGCAATAAATCAATGGCGCTCGACTACGCGTGGGATCCGAGCGCAACTTCGACGCTCATCCGAGAATACAAACCGACGAGCTTGCCGAAGTTCTCGAACGACGGCGTTCTTAACGCGTACATCTTCGGGGACGGCGGCGACAACTTGTTCCGCTTCGCCGTCAACGACGGCGACGG
>WJMR01000179.1 GCA_014727845.1 Ignavibacteriales bacterium | reverse complement strand
CTGTTACCACCATTGGCGCGCGCCCGACGCGGCGTATCCTTTCGACGATCCCGTCATTCGCGACGTCCGCGTCCGCGCCGAGATCGAGGCGCTCGAATTGCCGCGCGAGGGAGAGATCGTCGCCCGGGTCGCCGTCGGACTCGTTGACTCGACGACCTCGGCGTTCGACGCGCGTCTTTCGATCAAGAGCGACTCGCCGAAACGCTTGGCGGAACTCTACGAGCGGCTCGCGCCGGGCGTAACGCTCCTCCTCGCCGAGGCGACGATCCGCCGCCCGCCCAATCGTCGGAACCCCGGCGAGTTCGATTATCGAGAGTATCTTCGTCGGAAGAACGTCGCCGCGCTCGTTTACGAACGGGACGTCGAGACGATCGACGTCGTCGGCGAGTCGCGCCGATTTCCGCGCGCGCTCTTGTTCGAGGCGAGGTCGGCGGTCGCGCGGAAATTGGCGGCGCTGTTCGAGGGGGAGACGCTCGGCGTTCTCCGCGCCCTTTTATTGGCGGACCGATCGGCGACGAGCGACGAGACGCGCGAGGCGTTCTCGGCGTCGGGGGCGGCGCACGTCCTGGCGGTAAGCGGTTTGCACGTCGGTCTCGTGTTCGCCGTCGCGTCGATTCTTTTCGGATGGGCGCCTCGTCGGCGGCGTACATGGCTCGTTGTCGGGTCGCTCCTATCGTTCCTCGCGCTCACGGGCGCGCCCGCCTCGGCGTTCCGCGCCACGACGACGGCGATCGTCGCGACGTTCCTCCTCCACAGCGAGCGCGAGCGGGACCCCTACAACGCGTTGGCGTTCGCCGCGTTCCTCATTCTCCTCGTCGATCCGAACGACGTATTTGCGATCGGGTTCCAACTCTCGTTCGTCTCGGCGCTCGGCATACTTCTCGCCCTCGGACCCGCGGAGCGTATGCGGATTCGCCTCGGCGTCGAGTCGCGGGTTGCGAAATACCTTTATTGGATGGCGGCGGTCTCGTTCGCGGCGCAGGCGGCGACGGCGCCGATTGTGGCGCACTACTTCGAGCGGATATCCGCGATCGGCTTGGCGGTCAACGTCGTCGTCGTTCCGGCGGTTTTCCTGATCGCGGTCGGCGGCGCGTTGGCGTCGGCGGCGTCGCTCGTGTCGGCGTTCGTCGCGGGCGTCTTCGCCTCGGCGACGGACGTTCTCGCCGAGGGGCTCGTTCTTCTCGTCGGCGCGGCGTCGGAGCTTTCCTTCGCCTCGTTCGGCGCGTATTGGTGGAGCGGTTACGACGTCGCGCTCTACTACGCGGCGTTCGTCGCGGCGATGGCGCTCCTTCCGAAGATGCGACGGTTCGCGACGCGAGCCGCTTTTCTACTCGCGCTCGTCGGGACGTTTCTCCTATGGAGTCGCTTCGACGACGAACCGCTCCTCGCTCCAAATCGGTTGACCGTCGCGATGATCGACGTGGGGCAGGGGGACGCCTTCCTCGTCGCGTTCCCCGAAGGGACGACGGCGCTTATCGACGCGGGACCCGCGTGGGCGTTCTCGGATTACGACGCGGGAGAGCGGACGATCCTGCCGCTGCTCGATCGTCTCGGCGTCGAGCGGATCGACTACGGGATCGTCTCCCATATGGACTTGGACCACTATGGCGGATTCCTCGCGCTATTCGAGGCGGGGAGGGTGAAAACCGTCCTCAAAGCCGCGCCGGACGCGGGCAACGAGACGGACGTCGCGTTCGAGGCGGCGGCGCGCGAGGCGGGCGTTCGAATCGCGCGGATCGAGCCGGGAGCCCGGGAGATCGGCGGGGCGCGGTTGACGTTTCTGAACGATCCCGAGTTGCCCGTCGTCGCCTCGGCGAATCGGAATAATCGGAGCGCGACGCTGGCGATCGACTACGGCGAGACGCGGGCGCTGTTTATGGGGGACGGGGAGCGTCTATTGGAGGCGTGGCTCGTGTGGCGCTATGGGGAGGCGCTGGATTGCGACGTATTGAAGGCGGGGCATCACGGCGCCTCGGCGGCGAGCGGCGGTCGTCTGCTCCGAACTACGACGCCGTCGTTGGCGTTGATCAGCGCGGGGGAGGGAAATCGGTACGGTCATCCCGCGCCCGACGCGCTCGCACGGTTGCGGCGGAGCGGCGCGCGGTTGATCCGCACGGACAAGAGCGGCGCGGCGATTCTCCGCTCCGACGGCGAACGATTTCGTCTCGTGTCGTGGCGCGACCGAGGATGGTTTTAGCGAGCCGTCTCGGCGACGCGTTCGACTTCTCGAAACACGCGGAAGAAATTACCGCCCCAAATCTTCGCGATCTCTTCGTCCGAGTAGCCGCGCTCGCGTAGCCCCTTGGTGACGAGCGGGAATTGCGAAACGTCGTAAACGTCCGCCAGCTCCCCGCCGCCGTCGAAGTCGCTCCCGATCCCGACATGATCGACGCCCATCACCTCGACGGCGTGATCGACGTGGTCGAGGAGATCATCGACGGTCGCCTTCTCGTTCGGATGCTTTTCGTGAATCGACTCCCATTCGGCGACGGCGATTTTATAATCCTCGTCGCTCAATCCCTCGAAATTGTTATAGCGTTCTCGGAGTTTGCGTATCTCCTCTTCCTGCGCCGGGTTCTTCTCTATCTTTTTGAGGTATCCGCTGAAAAGACAGATTTGGAGGACGCCGCCGTTCTCGGCGATTCCTCGGAGGAGGTCGTCGGGGAGGTTGCGCGGATGGTTGTGCAGGGCGCGGCACGCGGAGTGCGAGGCGATAACGGGCGCGTCGGAGAGGGTGAGGACGTCGCGGACGGTTTCGTCGGAGACGTGCGAGAGATCGACGATCATGCCGAGTCGGTTCATTTCTCGGACAACGCGCTCGCCGAAGGCGCTCAATCCGTCGTGGAGCGGTCCCCCCTCGTCGGTCGAGGAGTCGCAGATGTCGTTATTCTCGACGTGACAGAGCGTGATGTAGCGGGCGCCTTGGTCGTAGAGTCGTCGGACGTTCTCGAGATCGACGCCGACGGCGTAACCGTTCTCGACGCCGAGAAAGACGGCGACGTTGTCCTTAGCGGCTATCCGCGCGGCGTCGTCGGCTTCGAGCGCGATCTCGGCTATATCGGAATCGGCGGCGGCGCGCTTGCTAATCCGTAAGAGCGTTTCGACGCGCTCCAACGCGGCGGTTCGTTTCTCGGGCGTCAGGTCGTCCTGCCGAACGTAGGCGGCGAAGAAGACGGCGTCGAGTCCTCCCTCGCGCATACGAGGGAAGTCGAGTCGTCCGCCGCCCGAGGCGCGACCGTCGTGGCGGACGTCGAGATCGAAGTCGGAGCGGACGAGGCGGAGCGGGGTGTCCACGTGGCTGTCAACGGTCAGTAAGGTTTGGTGGAACTCGTCGAGCTCCGATTGCGCGAGGAGCGCGGGAGCGAGAAAGACAAGCGAGAGAGCGAGAGCGTATTTTCGGAAAGCCATTGTTTTTTGGAATTTATTTGGCGTTAGGGTTGTTTGTGTGAATATACAAATATATAGAGAAAAGGTTTCTCGCGAGATTGGTTGAATCTTTATATCGAAGACTTGGAAAAACGAAGGGGAAGAGTTATATTTTACGAAACTAAAGCATTCTATTATCGATATCGAGTTGGGCGCGTCGTAGAGGATGGGGTGAACGAACCTTGGAATTGATTGATTTTATCGCGACGGCGGTCATCGCCGCGCTTATCGGATTTCTCGCGCAAGCGATTCTCGGATTTTCGACAAAGAACTACTTGATGATTTTCATCGTCGGATTCGTCGGAGTGTTACTTGGCCGATGGGCGGTGAAGAGCTTGGGTTTGCCCGTTATCGCGGATATTTCCGTGTTCGGGAGCGAACCGATACCGATTGTTTGGTCGATTGGCGGCGCCTTGGCGCTCGCCTTCGGCGTAAGCTACGCGTTGCGCGGTAAAGGGAGAGGGCGAGGGAAACGTAAAAAAAGATAGTTTTTTTACGACAATAAAAATATGATTTCTTGTTGCCGAGCGTCCGCGAAATTCTTACTTTTTTAATAGAACGTCCATTTCAATAGAACATAAGGAACACCGAAACATGAGACATGTAGCGGCTTTTGTGTTAATTGCGTTGGTTGGCGCCTTTTTCGTCTCTTGCGGCGACTCCGAGGAAGCCGGGGCGTTGCTGAATAAACGCGAGCTTTATAAAGAGAAAACGTACACGTCGCTTGAAGAGGCGTTATATAATGTGGACGACGTTTATAAGCTCGATTTGAGCAATATGGATTTGCCTTCGGTTCCGCCCGAGATCGTGCAATTCAAGAATCTCCAAGTTCTGATACTCAATAGCAACAACATCATGTCGTTGCCGCCCGAGTTGTTCCAATTGCAGAACTTGCAGAGAATTAGCGCCTACGGCAATAAGATTAAGGTTATTCCCGCCGACATAAAGAACTTAAAGAATCTCGAGTACATCTCCTTCTACCGGAACGAGATCAACTCTATTCCGGCGGAGATCGGTCAGCTGACGAATATGGAAGAGATCTTTATGCGGAACAACAAGCTGACCTCGTTGCCGCCGGAGCTGTTCAACCTCACGAAGATGAAGAAGCTCGAGCTTAGTTACAATTACGAGCTCTCCGAGATTCCGTCGGAAATCGGCAACCTCAAGGAGCTGGATTATCTCAGTCTCGAGCGGTGCGCCATTACCGACTTACCCTCGACGATCGGCAACCTGACGACGCTCAAACGCTTGAATCTCGCGGGAACGCGTATCAAGAAATTGCCGCCGGAAATCGGTAAATTGGAGAGCTTGAACTATCTCTATCTCCATAATATGGCGGAGCTTCGATCGATCCCCGAGGAAATCGGCAACTTGAAGAACCTCCACACCCTCTGGATTCAAAACGCCGAGAGCTTGCCGCAATCCGAGCTGGATAAGCTGAAAGACCTCCTGCCGAACACAAGCATCACGACAAGATAGCGTTCGAGAGTTGACGAACGATTTTAAGGCGGATCGAAGACGGTCCGCCTTTTTTTTATGCGTTCATATAAAAAACTCGGCGAGGTCGCCGAGTTTCATGCAAAGAAAGTTAGATGATAGTTGGAATTAAGAGGGATCCCCTCCGCAAAACCGACGTCAGACGGATAAACCGTCCAACAGGCAGCGTATGTCGGCGGATAACGCGGAGGGGATGCGGAATTATGCCGACCGGGTGGAAGTAGGTCGGGAATGGGTCGGCATTTCCCCCGGAAGCCGCTAAAAGACGACTACGTACGCAAACCATCAAATCTCCCCGAAGCTTGCGCCGACCGTCGTCCCCCAATGAGCGGGGTTCCGGTCGAGAGAACGCTCGACGCGAGTTGCGGCGTCGATGTTTCCCCTCGAATGGCAAAATCAATAAGAACGTTGTTTAATACGTTGGTAATATAGCTTCTAATGAGGGGCGGGGGTGTAGTAATCGGTTGGATAGTGTTGTAGTAATATTACGACATAAAAAAAAGGGCAAACACGATTAATGCGTCTTGCCCTATTACTTATGCCCCTTAATCAGACCACGCCATCTACCTTATCCCGAAAGTAATATAGCGTCATTAAGATAGCGTTATCGTACTTAGAAGTCAGTAGGAATAACGGCGTTTTAATCGTAGGAAAAAGATTACAAGAGTACAAAGCCCACATCGCTTACAATTAATCGTAAAACGCCCGGAACGATCTAATATTGATATTTCGGTCAATAATTGGTATATTCTTCGAATAGTGCGTCGCTATGAATTCCATTGGAAAACCGCTTAACCTATTATAATAATAGTATATTAACGCAATTATGGAACAACAAAAAACGGTTGCCGTCGGCGAAATCCTTTTTGACGTTTACCCCAATTATAAGAAGTTAGGCGGCGCTCCGTTCAATTTCCTCTACCATATATATAAGATTACGGAAAACGCCGCGTTCGTCTCCCGCGTAGGGGAGGACGCCGAAGGCGCCGAGATTCGAGAGTTCGTGAACCGTGTGGGCGTTGGGGACGAGTTTATCCAACGCGACCCCGACCGGCCGACGGGCGAGGTGAGAGTGACGCTCGACGAGAGCAAAACGCCGACGTTCGATATTCTCGAAGATCGCGCCTACGACCGCATCGAGGAGACCGACGCCGCCGCGCGCGCGACCGACGGAGCGGTTCTCTATTACGGAACGCTCGCCCAACGGAGCGAACGCTCGCGGAAGACGATCCGCGCGCTGTGGGAGCGGGGCGAGAAGTTCTTCTACGACGTCAATCTCCGACAAGATTACTTCGACGAGGAGACCCTCCGCGCCTCGCTCGAGCGCGCCGACGTCGCAAAGTTGAACGCCGAGGAACTCGAGATTGTTTGGGAGACGTTCTTCGACGGCGAGTTCCAACGCGATCGGGCGATCGACGAAACGCTCCGACGGTTCGAGCTCGAGATCCTATGCGTCACCCTCGGCGGCGACGGCGCGACGTTGGCGCGAGGGAAGGAGCGAAGCCGATACCGCGCCGAGGTCGAGGTCGTTAAGGACACCGTCGGCGCGGGGGACGCCTACGCCGCGGCGCTCTGCCTCGGGTGGTTGCGCGGCGATCCGCTCGACGAGATTAATCGACGCGCCTCGGAGTTCGCCGCCGCTATCGTCGGCGTCGAGGGAGCGTTGCCCGGTAGCGACGAACCGTACGAAATTTTACAAGCGTAAAAAGAGAGTGGGAAACCAAGCAGATGAGTAAAACGAATTCGACGAGAAGAACGTCGAGCGGGAAAACGACGAAGCAAGCCGACGAAAAGAAGCGCGGTCTATTCATTCAACTCTATAATATCCACGGCTTGCTCCGAGGCGAGAATCTCGAGCTCGGCAGGAACGCCGACACGGGCGGACAAACCTACTACGTGTACGAGCTCGCCAAGGCGGTCGCCAAGCGCGAGGAAGTCGAGGAAGTGGAGGTCGTCACCCGACTGATTAAGGACAAGGGATACTCGAACGACTACGCCCAACCCGAGGAGGAGATCGCGCCAAAGTGCAAGATCGTCCGACTCCAAGCGGGCGGCAAGAAGTACATCAAGAAAGAGCAACTGTGGGATCACCTCGACGAGTTCGTCGATCAATCGATTAAACATATCAAGGCGAAGGGGCGAATCCCCGATCTTATCCATAGCCACTACGCCGACGCCGGATTCGTTTGCGCCGAGCTCACCAAATTCTTCGGGATTCCCTTCATCCACACCGGGCATTCGCTCGGTCGGCTGAAGCTCGAAAACCTGACGAACAGCGGCGGCAACAAGGAGACGCTCGAGAAACGCTTTAAGTTTTCCAAGCGGATTCCCGCCGAGGAGGACGCGCTCTTCTACGCCGATAAGCTCGTCACCAGCACGCGCCAAGAGATCGAGAAGCAGTGGAGCTACTACGACAATATGAACGAGAAGAAGTTCGTCGTGTTGCCCCCCGGCGCCAATCTCGAACGCTTCTTCCCGTTCAACGAAAAACGCGAGTGGGATAAGCAATCTCAGAAAATCCGAAACAACATCCGCGACGAGCTGTGGAAGTTCTTCACGAATATGTATAAGCCGATCATCCTTACGCTCTGCCGCCCGGATAAGCGGAAGAACATCTCGGGATTAATCGAGGCGTTCGGCGAGAGCAAGGAGCTGCAAGAGAAGGCGAACCTCGCCATCTTCGCGGGTATCAGAAAGGATATCCGCCTGATGCCCGACAACGAGAAGGACGTTCTCACCGAGATGTTGTTGCTCATGGACAAGTACAACCTCTACGGTAAGATGGCGATTCCGAAACGTCACGATTTCGAGCACGAGGTGCCCGAGCTGTATCGGATCGCGGCGGAGTCGGGCGGCGTCTTCGTTAACTCCGCCTATAGCGAAAATTTCGGCATCACGCTCATCGAGGCGGCGGCAAGCGGATTGCCGATTGTCTCGACGAAGGTCGGCGGTCCGAAGGACATCGTGAAAAATCTGAACCACGGAATTTTGGTGGACGTAACCGATCCGAAGAACATAGCGCGCGCCGCTCTGAAGATCATCGACGATAAAGAGAAGTGGGCGACGTTTTCGCGTAACGGTATCGAGCGCGTTTACGAGCACTACTCATGGGACGCCCACGCGGCGAAGTATCTCAAGGCGGTAAAAGGGGCGATTAAGAAGCGCGTGGACGAGCCGAAGTCGTTCGACTTGGTCGGCAAGCGCGCCATCGATTTCAAGAAGCTGCTGATCGTCGATATCGACGACACCCTTCTCGGCGACCCCGAGGGCGTCGAGGCGTTCAACGAGATGGTCAAGGGGTTCGACGAGACGATCGGCTGGGGCGTCGCCACGGGAAGGCGGTTCGAGTCGGCGCTCGAGGCGCTTCGCGAGAACGGCGTCGTCGAGCCGGACCTGATCATCTCGTCGGTCGGCACGGAGATCCACTATCGGAGCAAGAAGGAATACGTCTTCTCCAAGAGTTGGCGGGCGCACCTCTCGCAGAATTGGCGACGCGAGGAGGTCGAGGAAGCTCTAGCCGACCTCGACTTCATCGAGCCGCAGCACGAAAAGGCGCAGCGCGAGTTCAAGGTCAGCTACGATTTCGTCGAAGGCAAGAAACAAGACGAGGGCGCCGTCGTCGATCGGTTGCACCGAAAGAAACTGAAGGCGAACGTCATCTTCTGTATGGGCAAACACGTGGACGTCCTCGCCTACCGCGCCAGCAAAGGAAGGGCGATCCGCTACGTCGCCTACCTCTGGAACATTCCGCTCGATAGCATTCTCACGGCGGGCGACTCGGGCAACGACGCCGATATGCTGACGGGCGACGTGCAGGGCGTCGTCGTCGGAAACCATCAGCCCGAGCTCGAAGAGCTGAGGGGACGAAAACGAATCTATTTCGCTAAGAAGAAGAACGCTTTCGGGATTATAGAAGGCGTTAAAAAATACAAGTTTGACGAAAGGAGTAAAGAGTAATGAGCAAGAACTTCTTGCGCGTCGCCGAGGAAAAACGGAAAGAGTTCTTCGGTTTTATGCACTTCCTGAAAAACGCCGACGCCGATTCGATGGTGCACGGCGATATGATCTCGGCGTTCAAGGAGCACAAAGAGAGGGCGGAACTCGAGAGCGTCGAGGACCTCGAAGACGTCGTCATGCATCTGCAGGAGGCGTTCTTCCCGGGCGAGTCGGTGATTCTCGACGTCCGCGAGCGAGTCGCCTACTCGGACTTCTTCCGCGTCGATCTCGAGAACGCCGTCGTCGAGACGCTCTCGCCGAGGGAGTACCTCGAGGAAAAAGAGATCGCCGTGAGACCCGACGTCCACAACAACGTGCTCAACCTAAACTTCAAACCGTTCTACGACCACTCGCCAAAAGTCCGCTCGATTAAGAACATCGGGGCGGGCGTCGAGTATCTCAACCGCTTTCTCAGCAGTCAGATGATCAACGACACCGAAAAGTGGAAAGATCTCCTTTTCAACTTCATCAAGCTACACAAGCACGAGGGCGAACAGTTCATTCTCAATAAGCGCGTCCGCGACGTGGACGATTTGAACAACAAGATCGACGTCGCCGTCGAAAAGCTCCGAGAGTATCCCGACGACGAACCGCTGGAGACGTTCGATCTCGAGTTGCAGGATCTCGGTTTCGAGAAGGGGCTCGGAGCGAACGCGGGGGACGTCGGCGAATCGCTCCGGATTCTCGACAACCTCCTCAACGCGCCCGACCATCTCGCGCTCATGGATTTTATGAGCCGCGTGCCGATGATCTTCAATATAGCGATCGTCTCGCCCCACGGATTCTTCGCGCAGGAAAACGCGCTCGGATTGCCCGACACGGGCGGGCAGGTCGTGTACATCCTCGACCAAGTTAAGGCGCTCGAGCGGAAAATGATCGAGACGCTCCGACAAGCGGGCATCAAGAAGCTTCCGAAAATCGTCATCCTCACTCGGTTGATCCCCAACCCCGGCGAGACGACCTGCGACCAACGGCTCGAAAAAGTGCGCGGCACGAAAAACACGTTCATCCTTCGCGTGCCCTTCCGTTCGCACAACCCGGAAGTAACGAACAACTGGATTTCACGATTCGAGATTTGGCCCTATTTGGAGGAGTTCGCCGAGGACGCCGCCGTGCAGCTCCAAGCCGAGTTCGGCGGCAAGCCCGACTTCATCATCGGCAACTACTCCGACGGCAACCTCGTCGCGCACCTCCTCTCGAAACGCTTCGGCGTCACGATGGCGTGTATCGCGCACGCGCTCGAGAAAAGCAAGTACCTTTTCAGCGGTCTCTACTGGGACAAGATGGAGGAGCAATACCACTTCTCGATGCAATTCACGTCGGATCTTATGGCGTTTAACTCGGCGGATTTCCTCATCACCTCGTCGTATCAGGAGATCGCGGGCACCGAGCGCGCCATCGGGCAATACGAAACCTACACGCACTTCACGATGCCGGGTCTCTATCGCGTCGAGAACGGCGTCGATCCCCGACACACGAAATTTAACATCGTCTCCCCCGGCGTCAACGAGGACGTCTATTTTCCGCACACCGAAAGCGACCGTCGGATTTACGAAGTGACGAACTCCCTGAAGGAATTGCTTTTCGAGAACAAGGACGACCCCGACGCGTTCGGCGAGTTGGCGGATCCCGATAAGACGCCGATCTTCACGATGGCGCGGCTCGACAAGATCAAGAACATCACGTCGCTCGTGAAGTGGTTCGGCGAAACGCCCGAGTTGCAGGAAGTCGCCAACCTCGTCGTCGTCGCCGGCAAGATCAATCCCGACGATAGCGACGACCGCGAGGAGCGCGAGGAAATCCGGAAGATGCACGACCTCGTTAAGCGCTACGATCTTGGCGGCAAAATCCGGTGGATCGGCAAGCTCTTCCGGAAGGACGAGGCGGGCGAAGTCTATCGACTCGTCGCCGATAAGCGCGGCGTGTTCGTGCAACCCGGATTGTTCGAGGGCTTCGGTTTGACCGTGCTCGAGGCGATGATTAGCGGCGTGCCGGTTTTCGTTACCCGATACGGCGGACCGCTCGAGATCGTCGTCAACAACGTCAGCGGCTTCCACATCGATCCGGTGGACGAGGAGGAGAGCGCGCAAAAAATCCTCGACTTCGTTCGGAAGATACAAGACGACGAGGCGCTGTGGAAGAAGTTCTCGACCAACGCGATCAAGCGCGTCAACGAGCGCTACAATTGGGACCTCTACGCCGAGAAGCTCATCCGACTCTCGAAGCTCTACGGCTTCTGGAAATTCTCGACGGATATGGAATCCGGCGGAATGAAAGCGTATCTCGACATCATCTATCACATGCTCTTCAAGCCGCGCGCGCAAGATCTCTTGGAACGTCACAATCAAGAGGGCATTGTGCGGGATTAATCCCCGTCTTTGGCGGAACCACATAGACGCGACGGACGAGCGTTCGTCGCGTTTTTTATGAGTTCCCGCGCCGGTTCTTGCGAATGACCGCGAGAAACGCTACATTAATGGCGAATAAATATTCGCTATTATGCAAGTTCTCAAGCCAAAAATACGCGAGTCTCTCCTCGAAGCCGCCAAGCGGGAGTTCTACGCCGAAGGGTATCTCAAGGCATCGATTAAGAAGATCGCCAAAGACGCGAACGTCTCCGTCGGCAACGTTTATCGGTATTACGACAACAAGGAGGCGCTTTTCAACGCGCTCCTAACGCCCGTATTCGGCAAGCTGATCAAGGTATTCTATAAGCAACCGGGCGTATCGGAGGACGCCGAGGCGAATCTGCTCGCGGCGGTTGAGGCGATCGGGTCGGTTTTCGCGAACGATTTGAAAGACAAGCGTCGGGAGCTACTGACGCTCGTGGACGGCGCGCGCGGGTCGAAATTCGCGGGCGCGAAACGCCAACTCTACGCTCTGCTCGCCGACTACGTTAAGGAGTTTCTTCCCGCCTACTACGAGCGCCGAGGGGAATCCGCCGACGAATCGCTCGCCGCGCCCGTCGCCGTGAGCTTTTTGGAGGGCTACTTCGAGATCTTTCGCGCCGCCGAGGACGCCGAGGAAATCCGGCGCGCCGCCGAGCGCTATACGAGATTCTACTTCGAGGGGTTGTCGGGATCGGCTAACGATAGCGCGTGAAGGAATAGAGGACGCCGAGCCGAATCGAGTAGTTCCGATAGCGGTCGCCTCGGAAATAATCCTTTTGAATATCCGTAACGCTTTGGGAGTAGCGGAGATCCACCGCCCACCGTTCAGCCACGGCGTATTCGGCGCCGACGAGGATTTGGTAATCCAACCGATTGAACTCGGGATAGAGCGACGTCTCCGTTTCGTTTGCGTCGGTGATGGTTTCCGTCAAGCGTACGTTGATCGAGCCGCCGGCGTAGAAGTATCCCGGATATTTCGTCACGTCGTCTCGGAACTGGATGAGGAGGGGAACCTCGACGTAGGTAAACCGTACGCGCTCGTAGGTTCCGATCGATCCCGCCGTTTTTATCGACGTCTCGACTTGAGCGGCGAAGGGCGTTCGTCCGAAGTCGTATTTAACGAAGGCGCCCGCGTGATAGACGACGCGGTTGTCGTATCCGAACTCGGTCCCCTCGTCGTCGTAGCCGACGTAGAAGTTCGATATTCCGGCGCCCGCGCGGAAGCCGCCCATCCAGAGCGATTCGCGCCCCGGAGGCGAGTAGCCCGCCTGCGCGGGCGCGACGCCGACCAACGCGAGGGCGAAACCGAGCGCGAGGAGCGCGCGTGAAAGTGGGGGCGTAAACATATTCGTAATCACGTTCCTATTATCGGAAATTTCTCGGTGAAATTCATCGGAAAAGAAAAGCGAATTATTTTTCGCCTATTGCCGGCGGATACGGAAGTCGGATAAATATATCCAAAATAAAGATGCATTTTAGCTCCGTTTTTCGTATATTCCCGCCAATTAGAATAAAAAAAACAGAAGGCAGCGCGGTAGAGCGTATATTGGATGATTCAGGCAAGGCGATTGCCGATCGGGACATGAGCTCGGTCGGAGGAAAGTCCGAACTCCGCGGAACGGGACGCCGGGTAACGCCCGGACGCCGATCGGGAAACCGCTCGGCGATGGAAAGCGCCACAGAAAAGACACCGCCCTTTGGCGCGGCTCGCCGCGTCGGGGGTAAGGGTGAAAAGGCGGGTTAAGAGCCCACCGCTCCGTCGGCGACGGCGGAGGTCCCGATTCGGGAAACCCTATCGGGATCGGTCGTTCTCGGACGATCGACAAGGCAAGCCCCGTTCGGAGCAAGACCAAGCGGAAAGCCGTCCCCTCAAGGGCGGGAGTTGTTCGCTCCCTCGGCTTTCGGGTGGGTCGCTAAAGTCGCCGGAGCAATCCGACGACGAAGATAAATAATCGCCGCGCCTCCGAGCGTTCCTCGCGAGGCGAACAGAATTCGGCTTATCGCCCGAATCCATCCTTTCGCGCCGCGCGTTCCCGCCAATGAAAAAGAAACGTTGGGTCCTTAAGCGACGTCCCGATCAGCTCGAAGTGCAACTGCTCGCCGACTCGCTTAGCGTATCGGAGTCGTTGGCGCGACTGTTGGTCTTCAGAAAGATTAAGACCTTCCAGCAGGCGCGTCGCTATTTCCGACCCACGCTCGAGTTCCTCCACGATCCGTTCTTAATGAGCGGCATGGAGGAGGCGTCGTTGCGCGTCATCGAAGCGATCACCTCCAACGAGAAGATCGTCGTTTACGGCGACTACGACGTGGACGGCGCCTGCTCGACCGCGCTGATGTACCTCTTCCTCCGAGAGCTGGGCGCCAACGTGAGCTACTTCATTCCCAATCGACTCAAAGACGGCTACGGCATTTCGCGCTCGGGCGTGGACTTGATGATGGAGAAGAACGCCACGCTCGTCATCAGCGTCGATTGCGGCATCACCGCCGTCGAAGAAGTCGCCTACGCACGAGAGCACGGCGTCGATTTTATCATCAGCGACCACCACCAGCCGAAGGATACGCTGCCGCCCGCTTTCGCCGTGTTGGACCCGCTTAAGCCGGGCGACCAGTATCCGTTCAAGTATCTCGCCGGCGCGGGCGTCGCCTTCAAACTCGCGCAAGCCGTCTCCGAGCGAATCGGTAAACGCGAGCTGCCTTTTAAATATTTGGATCTCGTCGCGCTCGCCGGCGCCGCGGATATTGTGCCGCTGGTGGACGAGAACCGCATTATGGCGCGGCTCGGGCTGGATCAGATTAACAACGCGCCGCGAGCCGGGCTCCGCGCGCTCTTGGAGTCGAGTCGGCTCGGCGTCGGCGGATTAACTTCCGGGCAGATCGTCTTTTCCCTCGCCCCGCGCATCAACGCCGTCGGCAGGATGAGCGACGCAAAAGTCGCCGTCGAGCTACTCGTGACGCAAGACTACGACGAGGCGCGGAAATTGGCGAAGGTGCTGGAGGAGGAAAATTCCGAGCGTCGGCGAATCGACGAGGACACGCTCAACGCGGCGCTCGATCGCGTCGAGGAACTCTACGACGCCGAGACCGACCGCGCCATCGTGCTCCACGGCGACGATTGGCACCCGGGCGTCGTCGGCATCGTCGCCTCCCGGCTCGTCGAGAAATACTACCGCCCGACGGTGATGCTCACCACCGTGGACGGCGTCGCGAAAGGGTCGGCGCGAAGCATCCAGAATTTCAACATCTACGAAACGCTCCGCGAGTGCGAGGATTTGCTCCTCCATTTTGGCGGGCACCAAGCCGCCGCGGGGCTCTCGCTCGAAATCGGGAGGATCGACGAATTCCGCGAGCGCTTTAACCGCCTCGCGGGCGATCGCCTTTCAGACGAAGATTTAATACCCAATATCGAGATAGACTCGAAGATCCGGCTTTCGGAAATAACGCCGAAATTTCTTCGGATCGTCAACCAATTCGCGCCGTTCGGTCCGCAGAACCCGCGTCCCGTTTTCCTCTTAGAAGACGCGCGGGTGGCGGGTAGGCCGAGAATTGTCGGGCACAACCACCTCCTCTTTTCCGTGAAGCAGGACGGCTGCGACAAGGTGTTCGACGCGATCGGGTTCAACTTCGGCGAATACGCCGCGCCGTTGCAGAACGGCGTCGAAAGGTTCGACCTCGTTTTCGGAATCGATAAACTGTTCCGCGACGGGCGAACCTATCCGCAATTCAAAGTAAGAGACATTCAACTTAACGAAGAGTAAGACACGCGAATACCAACCCTTTAGGAGCACGAAGCTATGTCCGGACACTCGAAATGGTCCACCATCAAAAGGAAGAAAGCCGCGAACGACGCGAAGCGCGGGAAGATTTTTACGAAGCTCATTAAAGAGCTGACCATCGCGGCGCGCCAAGGGGGCGGCGACCCGGAAGCGAATCCGCGGCTCCGGCTCGCCGTCGATAACGCCAAGGCGGCGAACATGCCGATAAACAACATTGAGCGCGCCATCAAGAAAGCCACGGGCGAGCTCGAGGGCGTCGTCTTCCACGAACTGCTCTACGAGGGCTACGGACCCGGCGGCGCCGCGGTAATCGTCGAGGTGGCGACCGACAACAAGAACCGCACCGTCGCCGAAGTTCGCCACCACTTTAGCAAGCACGGCGGCAACTTGGGCGAGAACGGATCGGTGGCGTGGATGTTCGAGCGGCGCGGCGTCGTGACGCTCAAACGCGACGGAAAGGACGAGGAGGAGGCGATGGAAACCGCCGTCGAGGCGGGCGCCGACGACTTTGAAACGGACGAGGAGTTCTTCGAGGTGCGCACGTCGCTCGAAGAGTTCGAGAACGTCCGACGCGCGCTCGACGCCGCGGGCTACGAAATCGAGAACGCCTCGTTGCAGTGGATCGCCAAGAACACGACGACGGTGGCGGGCGACGACGCCGAGAAATTCCTGAAGATGACCGAAGCGCTCGAGGATAGCGACGACGTGCAGAACGTGTACTCCAACGCCGATCTCGAAATCGACGAAGGCGGCGAATAGCGCGATGATTATTCTCGGCGTCGATCCCGGTACGATAGTCGCGGGCTACGGCGTTATTCGCGCGGAGGGCGATGAACGGGAGCCGCTGGAATACGGCGTCCTGAAGCTCGGCGCCAAGCGCCCGATGCCCGAGCGACTCCGAATTCTTTACGACGGACTCGACGACCTCGTCGCGAAGAGCCGCCCCGAGGCGCTCGCGCTCGAAAGCGCTTTTCACGGTAAGAACGCCCAGTCGGCGCTGAAAATCGGCTACGCCCGAGGAACGGCGATGACGGTCGCGGCGAAACGGGGCGTGGAAGTGGCCGAGTACGCGCCGCGCGAGATTAAGAAAGCCGTCGTCGGATCGGGCGCCGCCGCGAAGGCGCAAGTCGCCTTTATGGCGAGAACCCTCCTCGCAATTTCCGACGACGATCTCCCCGAGGACGCGACCGACGCGCTCGCCGTCGCGCTCTGCCACGCCGTCCGCAAAGACGCCCCCGAGACGACGTCGCGAGGGTGGGCGGCTTTCGTCGAATCAAATCCCGAACGGGTGGAAGAATGATCGGCTATCTAAAAGGCGTCGTCGTTTCCGCGAGACCCGCGCGGCTCATTCTCGACGTCGGCGGCGTCGGCTATCAGTTGGAGACCACTTCCGCCGCCGCGGAGAACGCCGAGCCCGGCAAGGAACTGGCGCTGTTCGTGCACGCGTCGTATCGAGAAAATGGACGCACGCTCTTCGGGTTTCCGACCGAGCGCGAGAAGGATTTCTTCGAGCTACTGATCACCGTTAACGGCGTCGGTCCAAAGATGGCGATGGGCGCGCTCTCGGGCGCCAGCGCCGCCGAGTTGAAGCGCGCGGTCGAGGAGGGGGACGCGGATCGGCTGCGTGCGTTGCCCGGCGTCGGGAAAAAGACCGCCGATATGATCCTCCTCAAACTCCGAGGCAAGCTCGACGATCTCGATCTCGACGACGACGGCGCGCCGACGGGAGTGGCAGGAGAGGCGGCCGCCGCGCTCGCTTCGCTCGGTTACAAACAGAAGGACGCGGAGAAGATCGTCAGAGCCGTACGCGAGGAGGACGCGAACCTTACTCTCGAAGAGACCGTCCGCGCCGCCCTCCGAAAACTCTCGGGGTAACGGAACCGTTCGCGCCCGCCATACGTTTAAACGACACTATGCGTAGAAACCTATACAACGCCGCGAAAACGGTCGCGATCGTCGCGCTCTTCGCGGCGCCGGGATGCTGTTCCTTCAGCGGAACCACCCACAACGGTCCCGTCTCGGATCACTTCGACGGGGACGTCTTCCATAATAGAAACGGCGCGCGCGAGATGTCGCTCGACGAGTTGGCGGAGTGGCGCTTGACCCGCGATAAATCGGAATGGCCCGACGTGATTCCCGGCGAGCCCGCCGACGCGCCGCCGACGCGCGTCAAAGGCGACTCGCTCCGCGTTACGTTCGTTAACCACGCGACCGTCCTCTTCCAAACCAACGGACTCAACATCCTCGCCGACCCCGTCTGGTCGGACTATGTCGGTCCCGTCGAGCTTGGATCACAACCCCGACGACGACCGCCGGGAATTCTCTTCGAGGATTTGCCGCCGATCGACGTCGTCTTGATCAGCCACAACCACTACGACCACATGGATATGCCCACGCTCAAACGCTTGTGGGACGCGCATCAACCGTTGGTCGTCGCGCCGCTGGGCAACCACGCGCTCCTCTACGAAGAGGGGATACAAAAGGCGATCGAGCTTGATTGGGGGGATCGGATACCGCTGACGCAGGAGGTGTTTCTCGAGCTAACCGAGGCGCAACATTTCTCGAATCGCGGGATGTGCGATCGGAACAAGACGCTCTGGGGCGGCTTCGTGATCGACGCGCCGGGCGGGCCGATATACTTCGCGGGCGACACGGGGTTCGGGGAGTTTTTCAAGGATATCGCGGAGGAGTACGCGCCGCTCCGTTTCGCGGCGATCCCGATCGGCGCCTTCCGACCGCGCGAGTATATGGAGGGGATTCACGTCGATCCCGACGAGGCGTTGCAAGCGCACGTCCTTTTGGAATCGCGCGTCTCGATGGGAATTCACTATAACACGTTTTCGCTCGCGGACGACGCGCTCGGCGAGCCGGAGGCGGAGGCGCGCGCCGCGATGGAGCGCTACGGCGTTCCGAGCGACGAGTTCCTTCTGCTTCCCAACGGCGGAAGCGTGTGGGTGGCTCCGATCGACGGCGCGGAGCGGACTATCGCGATCGGCGCGACGATAAAGGGCGAACGCAAAGCGAACGCGCGAACGCCTTAAGCGGCTCGGATTATTCGGAGTTCGCCAACTCGCCGAAGAACTCGAAATGTTTCGCGACCGATTGACGCCAGTACGTGTGGCTGTGGTTTCCCACTCCCGAAAGGAACGTCGCCTCGACGCCCGCCTTGTCGCATGCCTCCTTAAAGGCGACTGCGGCCTTATAGGCGATGTCGCTCGTGCCGCAGTCGAAGAGGATCGGTTTATTCATACCCGCGACGTTCTCGACGAGGTTGACCGGCGAGTGAGCGGCGTAAACGTCCTCGTTGTATTCGTAGCGCCCGAAGACGTCGTCCATCCCCCACTTGTTCGGAAACATTTCAAGATCGAGGATGCCGCTGGTGGCGCAGGCGCCGGCGAACAGCTCCGGACGCGTGAGGTAGAAGCGCATCGCTCCGAAACCGCCCATACTCAAGCCCGTGATGAACGTCCGCTCCTCGTCCCATCGGAATAGCTCGCGCACTTTAGGGAAAAGCTCCTCGAAGAAGAAGTCCTCGTAATCTTGCCCGGGAACGTTCGGCGCGTTGACGTACCAACTGTCGTGCAAACCGTCGGGGCAGACGATGACCATATTGTATTCATCGGCGTACGCCTCGAGGTCGGCGGTTTCGCTCCACTGGGTGTGATCGGCGTCCCATCCGTGCAACATAAACACGACGGGATAGTGGCGTATGATGTTGGACGGCTTGTCGTAGTCGCTTGGGACCACCGTCGTGACGGGAACGGCGCGACCGACTTCCTCGGATTGCATGGTAATAACGGAGGTCTGTTGAGCGAGCGTCGGGCCGATAAGCGTCATAAGTAGTAGTGCGAGTAGCGTGCGCATAGTTCATCTCCAATTTCCGGATTCACGACTCTCAAAATACCGCTCGCGGCGGATATTTCCGAAATTAATCAATATATTTATTGATCAAGAAACGTTCATCGGCGCGACGGGGCGAAGAAGTCGCGCGAGCACAAGATTCCTAAGAAGGAGCGACCATGCGAATAGGGCGACTGTTGCTCGTCGCGGCGGCGTTCGGCGCGACGGCGTTCGCGACGGCGATCGGCGCGACGGACGAAGGGGAGGGGGACGAAGTGAATCCGCCAAACGGCGCGTCAAACGCGCTCGATCTCCGATCGGAGATGGAGGACCTTCTGATGACGCACATCCTGGGCGTCTGGTATCCGAAGATGATCGACTTCTCCGAAGGCGGTTACTTCACCGACGCGGACGCGCAATGGACTCTCGGCGAAGCGCAGGAGAAGTTCCTCGTGACGCAGGCGCGCCATATGTGGGCGCTCTCGACGGCGGGACTGTTCTATCGGGATATCCCCGACTTCGCTCGGTGGGCCGAGCATGGGTATGTGTTTATCCGAGACAATTTTTGGGACGACGAACACGGCGGATTTTTCACGATGCGCTCCCGCGCGGGGGAGTTCACCGAACGCGACGGCTACCGCGACGAGAAGCGGCTCGAGGCGAACGCGCAAGCGATCTTCGCGTTGGCGCGATACTACGAGCTCTCCGAGGATCCCGAGGCGCTCGAGACGGCGAAGCTGGCGTTTAAGTGGATTGAAGACCACGCGTACGACCCCGTCAATAAAGGATATTATCCGCACCTGACGCGCGAGGGCGTCCGCCTCGATAGCGGCGACGTCTCCGACGCGCCCGACCGAGTCGAGTTCGGGTTGAAGAGCGCGAACTCGACGCTTCACTTGTTGGAGGCGTACACCGCATTGTATCGCGTTTGGCGAGACCCGTTCCTCAAGATGCGGACGAAGGAGGCGCTCCTGCTTCTTCGCGACGAAATGATCGACGCGCCCGGACGAGTGGTCCCGTTCTTCGAGGAGGACTGGGAGCAAGTCGATCGGATGCGCGCCGCGTCGCTCTCGCCGACCAATCCCGAACGTTTGCGGCACGTCTCCTTCGGGCATGATCTCGAGGTCGCCCGCCTTATGCTCGAGGCGATCGACGCGCTCGAATGGGACTACGAGCGCGAGGATACGGAGCTCATCGCCAAACGTCTTGTCGATCACGCGCTCGATAACGGCGTCGATCCGACCAACGGCGGCTTCTACGAGATGGGGGCGTATCTGGGTAAGGATATCTCGATTCTCGATAGTCGGAAAAGTTGGTGGGCGCAAGCCGAGGCGCTCAACACGTTGTTCTACTTCGACGACGAATTCGGCGGACGGTACGAGGAGGGGTTCGAGCAAACGTGGGCGTACGTCAAGGCGTATTTGCTGGACGGTCGCTACTACGGGTGGTATCAGTACGGCTTGGACACGGCGCCCGAAGCGCGGACGCTATCCAAAGCGAATATGTGGAAGGCGTCGTATCACACGACGCGCGCGATAGTCAATTGTATTACCATCATGGACGACTAACCGAGAGGATGGAGGGTATGTTTATGCTTAGACCGTTACTGTTTGTATTTCTTGCCGGATACGTATTCGCGCAACCGACGGTCGATTGGGCCGCGCTCGACGCCTACGTCGAGAAGGGGTTGCGCGAGTGGGAAATTCCCGGCGCCGCGATCGCCGTCGCGACGGGCGACGAGATACTCTACGCGCGAGGATACGGCGTTCTCGAAATCGGCGGGGAAGAACCCGCCGACGAGAATACGATCTTTGCCGTCGCCTCGAACACCAAGCTCTTTACGGCGACCGCGCTCGGCTTGCTCGTTAACGAGGGTAAGCTCGAGTGGGAGAGCCGACCGCTCGATCTCGTCGAGGGCTTCGAGATGCACGACGACTACGCGACCACGCATATGACGATCCGCGACCTCCTCTGCCATCGGAGCGGATTGGGCGGCAACCAAGGCGACATTGCCGCGTGGGGGTCCGATCTCACTCGACGCGAGATAATCGAACGCTTGCGTTATCTCGAACCCGTGCATGGCTTCCGCGCCGGATTCGGCTACTCGAACTCAATGTTCCTCGTCGCGGGCGAGGCGATCCCCGCCGTCGTGGACACTTCGTGGGACAAATTCCTCGAGACGCGAATCTTTGCTCCGCTCGGTATGACGCGCACCACCACGAGCGTCGAGGCGTTGGAGGATATGACGAACGTCGCGCGACCGCACACAATGTACGACTCGGTCGTCGTGGCGCATCCGTATCGGAATATCGACAATTACGCGCCCTGCGGTTCCATCAACTCGACCGCAAGCGACATGATCGCCTGGCTCCAAACGCAACTGAACTACGGCGTTCGCGACGGCGAGCAAATCATCGACTCCGCGACCATCGGCGAAACGCGCGAACCGTTGATATCCGGCGGCGTGGGCGATTGGCGCGCCGAGACGTTTCCGCACAATCACTTTTCGCTCTACGGCTTGGGCGTCGCGATCGACGACTATCGAGGGCGCGCGCTCTATCACCATTCCGGCGGCTCCGACGGGATGCTCTCGAAAGCCGGATTTATGCCCGAGGAAGACGTCGCCGTCGTCGTGCTCACGAATTACGACAATCAACAATTCTACGACGCCTTGTTCTACTATATATGGGATCGGTTGCTCGACGCCCCCGAGAAGGACTACGCCGCGATCTATCGTGAACGCTTTCTCGAAAACCGGCGGAAGGCGAAGGAGAATGAGAAAACGTTCGCGGAGGAGCGAATCGAGAACGCGCCGCCGACGCTCGACCTCGACGCGTACGAAGGGACGTACGAGAACGACTTCATGGGGGAGGTCGTCGTGGCGTTGAACGACGCCGGCGAACTTACGATGGACGTAACGATTCATCCCGCTCTCAAGGCGACGCTCGAGCATAGGCATTACGACGTCTTCATCGCGCCGTGGAAAGATCGAGGATACGGACGAAGCGTGATCGTCTTCGCGTTGGGCGACGACGGAAAAGTCGAGTCGTTCAAAACGCAAATTAGTTTCGACTCGACGGAATACGAATTTACGAAACGGAAAGACTAACGACCGGTTAACAATACAAGATTAAAATGTTAGCAAGGAACCTAATCGCCGCCTCGGTCGCCGCCGTCGCGCTCCTCGGATGCGACTACTCCTCGGGACCCGCCGATCCGTTCGACGCGCTCCAAGGCGTGTGGGAGACCGACGCGATCGTCGTGACGGCGATCGAGGGGAACGTCGAATACGGCGAGGAGTGGCGTCTCGAATTTTTCGGAACACAGTGGGAATCCGAAACGAGATACTACGAACGCGTCGATCGGACGTCGTGGGAGTTACGGCTTATCAAACGGGGGGCGGGCGACGCGACGATCGACTTGGACGCTTACCTCTCGCTCTACTACGGGGGCGTCTCTCTTGAGCGGACCT
This sequence comes from Ignavibacteriales bacterium, assembly GCA_014727845.1. Classification (GTDB taxonomy): domain Bacteria; phylum Bacteroidota; class Ignavibacteria; order Ignavibacteriales; family Ignavibacteriaceae; genus WJMR01. Next base: position 4,451 of record WJMR01000179.1, on the reverse strand, counting down.
TCGCCTATTTCCTTCCCGAGCGCGACCGACTGATCCTCAACCCCGCGCGGATTTTCTCGAGCGCGGGAATCACGCTCGACGCGGGCGTCTATAAGGATATCGGTTATAGCGCCGAAGTCAAGGACAACGTCGTCTATCAGACGCGACGCTACTTCGCCGACGGGACGGGGTGGCTCGCCGAGGAAATCGGCGGACGAACCGACACGCTTACGTTCGACTACCGATTCGAGAATGAAAACCGATATCTCCTCCACACGTTCGAGGACGGCGCCGAGGTCCGAGAGCGCTTCACGCTCGTCGATCGGCGCCTCTACGTGTACGAACCCGCCGTCGAACTCGTTCTCTACCAAACGCCGTAGCGCATAAAAAAAAGGGAGCCAAGAGACTCCCTTTACCTTTCGTCGAACGCTCGACGCGTTATTTCATCAACACCATCTTATTCGTTTGCGAGAACTCGCCGGCGGTGAGGCGGTAGTAGTACACGCCGCTCGGCAATCCGCTCGCATCGAAGGTCGCCTCGTAGGATCCCTCGACGTGATAGCCGTTCGCGGGCGTCGCGACGGTCTCGCCGAGCGAGTTGAAGACGACGAGCGAAACGTCGCCCGCGACGGGAACGGAATAGGAGATGGTCGTCGTCGGGTTGAACGGGTTCGGATAGTTTTGCCGGAGTTCGTAGGCGGTCGGGGCGGCTATGGAGACTTCGATCTCGCGAGAGACCGAGAAGGAGCCGTCGAGATCGATTTGCTTAAGTCGATAGCGAAGGACGCCTTGGGGCGCGTCGCGATCGACGAACTCGTAGGCGGTCGGCTTGTTGGAGACGCCCGCGCCTTCGACGAATCCGATTCGCTCGAAGCGTTCGCCCGCTTCGGCGCGCTCGACGGCGTAGCCGCGGTTGTTCGTCTCGGAGGCGGCGCGCCAGAAGAGCGTTACGCCGTCGTCGGAGACACTCGCCTCGAAGGCGGTCAGCTCGACGGGGACGGGGTCGTCTTGGTAAATCGTGAACGACTCGCTATAGACCGTGGCGGGCGTTTTGTCGATCGCGGAGACGCGCAGCGTGCACTCGGTCATCGTCCAATCCGCCTCGACGTTCCAAGCGTAGGATCCCGTAGCGGCGGGGATCGAGTCCTCGACGACGATCCAGCTTACGCCGCCGTCGGTCGAGTAGGTGATCTCAACGTCGTCGATCGACGAGGCGCTCCACTCGACGGTGTAGGTCGAATCGGCGTTAAGCGTGTCGGGCGGCTGCGCGTCGAGAGCGAGCGAGAAGAGGGGGTTCCCGTCCGAGTCGAAGTAGTTGAAGTTGTAAACGTATTGATACCAGTTGTTCCACTTGCCGTCGGCGTTGACGCCCGCCGCGCGCGGGAAGTGGGCGTAGAACCACTTCATATAGTTGCGATGGTAGTCGGGTCCGCCCCAGTTGTTCCGGCTCACGCCCGTCTTCGCTCCCGTAAGGTCGGGCCAGTTAAGCCAATCCGCCGCCGTACTTTGGACCGTGCGCGTGTTGGCGTAGTCGTAGTGGCTTTGACCGTTGGCGGGGAAGTGGCACGTGCCGACGCCCGCCTCGCCGCCGGATTGGTGCTCGTTGGCGGAGAAGAAATCCCAATTCGTGACGGGACTCGAAAGGTTCCAACCGTCGTAGATTCGTTGCATCGTGGATTCGGTGCGGTGGCAGTTGGAGTGGAGCATCTCGGCGACGCCGCGCTCCCAGTTTAGCCCGAGGATCACGAACGCGCGATCGACGTTCACGCCGGAGATCGGTCCGCCGTTGATGTAGAACGCGCCGGGTCCGGCCATCGCGGATTCCCAGAAGCCGAACCATCCGCCGCCGAAGACCCACACTTCGTCAACCTCGCCGCTATTGATGCGGGGGATTAATCCGAGCGTGTCGATCAGTTGGTTGTAGTTCACGCCGTCGGGGCTGTGCATACCGCTATAATCGCCCGTTTGGTCGCCATGTTCGCGGTTCTCGACGTAGGAGCTGTCGGTGTAGTAGAAGCCGTCGGCTTTGACGGGCCAAAGATCCCACACCTCGAACCCGACGAAGTTGATGATCACGCCGCCGTCGGTCGCCGCTTCCATATCGGCTTTGTAACCGGCGGAAAGGGTTTCGTAATCGTTGTACCCTTTCAGATCGGTCAGGCGTTGTCCGCCGCGATATTCAATGATCGGGTCGAGACTAATCACCAGCACGTTGACGACGATCGAGTCGGGCACGCGCGCCCACGAGGCGTTCGCGAGCGTCAGCGCCAAGATCGCCAAAAGCATAACCGTTCGTTTCATCGTGTCGTTCCTTTCGGATGTTATTTGAGATACGTTGTCTTGATGGTGCGCGAAAATCGTTCGTTCGGATTCCCCGCTTCGAGGGCGATCATCCGACAGAAATACACACCGGAGGCGACGTTGCTCGGAACCCACGTAATTTGATGCGTTCCCGCCGCGCGTTCGCCGTCGAAGAGCGTCTCGACGCGGGCGCCGAGGACGTCGTAGATCTCGATGCTGACGCGCGCGGCTTTGGCGAGTCGGTATTGGATCGTCGTTTCGGGGTTGAACGGATTCGGGAAATTCTGTCGGAGCTCGAACGCCTCGGGCGCGGCGCGCTCGAGGGCGACGCCGACTGGTATCGGCGCGTTTTGCAACTCGACCGCTTCGTCGTATTCGACGAAATAATGGAACCAGTTGTTGAGCAAGCCGTCGAAGGTTCCCTTCTTGTTCGGGATGTGGCCGTAGAACCAATTCATATAGCCCGTTTGGTCGCAACCCCATTCGGCGCACGTTACGTCGCGACTCAAGTAGAGGTAGTGCGGATACCGATCCCAACTGTCGGCGTAGGTCGCGACGGTTCCGGGGGGACCGTATTGATAGTCCTGCGTGGCGTTGGGCGGATAGTGGATATTGCCGATGTTCGCCATACCCGGCGAATCTTTTTCGAGGATGGCGAATATCTCCCACGGCGTCGGGTCGGCGGTGCGATCGTCCTCGACGTCGGCGGTTTTGGCTATGGGCGCGGCGTTCACGGCTCGCGCGTCTTGCTCGGCGTCGGCGCGGGCGTGCTCGTCGGGATCGAGGAAGCGGTGTCGGGGAGCGGCGGCGAGCGGACCCTCGCCCTCGTCCGGCGGCGCGTCGTAATTATCCACGCGTCGCCATAAGCCGTCGGTCGCGTGCACCATCGCGCTTTCCATCCGATGACCGAAGCTATGGAGCGCCAGGTCGTAGGTTCGCTCGTAGTTCAATCCCATCACCGAGAGGAGCTTCGTGAAATTCTCGGGCACGTTGAGGATCGGCGAAGAGTTCCACCAGAAGGCGTGTTTGCCGAGCATCTGGGATTCCGCCATACCGCCGAACGGGAAGCTATAGACCCACACTTCGTCGATCTCGCCGTTCTGTCGCTTGTTGAAAAAGTCGTAGTAATTGCACATCGCGACGTAGTCGTACTTCCAGCTCTCGTCGCCAAAGATGTATTGCACGCCTTTTACGGTTATGTATTCGCCCGTTTGGACGTGGCGCGAGAAGTTCATTGTGTCTTCGTAAACCTCGACTATTTGAAAATCGAGGACTCCCTCGCTTGCCGTTCGGAAGTCGCGGACGATGTCGTCCACCATCGGTCTCGGATCCATCCAACCGTAGCGTTGGTGCATCCTAACGGCGTTCGGCGCGTCGGAGGGGTAGCCCGTCGAGGGATCGACGAGGGGGTCGTGATAGACGACGGCGACTTTCACGTGGAGGGAGTCGGCTTTCTCGGGCATGAAGTCTTCGACGACGTTCGCCGTCGCCGTTCCCGAAAGCCCGAGCGCGCCGGCGGAGGCGGTTATCGTCGTCGCGCCCATACCCGTCGCCGTAAGTTTGTGGTTCTCGTTTTGGAATTCGGCGACGCCCAAATCCGACGACGACCATGAAATCTGTTCGTCGAACTCGAACGGGCGGGTGGTTCCGTCGGGCGCGAGCAAGCGCGCGTTGAGTCGGAGCGTGGTGTTCGGTAGCAGTTTCGGTTCGCGCGGCTCGATCAGCAAACGGTCGTAGGTCCGCGCGTTCGAGAGGCGCCACTCGGCTAAGTAGATGATCGTCGAGGATCCGACGGCTACCAACTCGATTTTCGCGACTTCCTTTGTCGAGAAGACGACCGAATCTTCGACCCCTGCGGCGTATTCGGCGGGCTCGATCAGGGTTTCGTACGTGCCCGTTTTCCCGTCGAAGTCGGCGACGCTCGAAGCGGCCGAGACGGTGTACGTTCCGCCCATTACGTTAAACAGCGCTTCGCTCAGCGTCATTTGCACGGGGTCGTCGAACGTTATCGTAAGCCGTAGCGTGTCTATCATAACGCTTCCGACGGCGGTGCCTTCGGAGCCGTCGAACGGCGCCATTTCTTCGTCGAGCGATTCGGGCGAGATCGTCACCGTCGCCTCGCCTCGATTTTCCATGAAGAACACGTCAATGGGATCGTGCAAGGTTACCTG
>WJMR01000178.1 GCA_014727845.1 Ignavibacteriales bacterium | reverse complement strand
GTTGATCGGTCGCTTGCTCGATTCTCATCGTTTGTATTGGACGCCAAAAACGCGGCGTGGTTGCGCCCCCATCGTCGATAGAAGTGAAGATAATAGAAAATTGTCGTCACTTTTACAATTATTCTACATATCCGACAATCGCCTATGCGTTTTGAATGGTTTGATATTTATCCGGAAATAAGTACTTTTCAATTAATGGGCGTATTATGCGGCGATGATTCCGTAGCCGGAAGGGCGCAACATTTCCGGTTACCCGTTTACGACGGACTCTCCAACGCCAACCTCCCGCGCCTTGTCGCGTTGATTACCCAACGCGATATCGTTCTCGAATAGGGCGTCCTAATTTCTTCATCCGTTGCTCTTCGTTTCTTCGGACGTCCGTATAGCCAAACCAAACACCCGGAAAGGCGGTGGCTCGGTATGAATCGAATCATCTTCGTTTTCGTCGGCGTCGCGTTGTTAACGGCGCTCCCCCTGACGGCGCAAGTCGAATTCGGCGCTCGTCAAAAAATCGGCGACGACGCCGCGGGTCCGAAAGACGCGCACGCGGCGGACATCGACGGCGACGGCGATCCCGATATTATCGTCGCTTCGCAATACGACAACGCCGTCTCGTGGTACGAGAATCTCGGCGGCGGCGAGTTCGCGGCGCGACAAATCATTTCTCAACAATACATCGGCGCGTGGAAAACGCGCACGGCGGATATCGACGGCGATCTGGACCTCGACATCGTCGCCATATCGGGCGGCGACGGGAGGATCGCGTGGCACGCCAATCTCGGCGGCGGCTCCTTCGCCGCGCAGGCGGTCGTCGATTCGAACATCAACGGCTTGGCGTCCCTCGCCCTCGGCGATCTCGACGGCGACGACGACCCCGACGTGGTTATCCAATCCTTCTGGGAGGATTACATCGCCTGGTATGAAAACCTCGGCGGCGGATCCTTCAACGTTAAGCGGGTCGTAAACGTATTGGTGGACGGCGCCGCGGAAGTCCGACTCGCCGACATCGACGGCGACTCGGATCTCGACATCCTCTCCGCCTCCAACTACGACGATAAGATCGCTTGGTACGCCAACAACGGCTCGGGTACCTTCGGCGCGCAACAAATCATCTCCACCCAAGCCGATTGGGCGAGCGGCGTCTTCGCGGCGGATCTCGACGGCGACTCGGATCTCGACGTCCTCTCGACCTCGAAATACGACAATAAACTGGCGTGGTACGAAAACACGGGCGGCGGAACCTTCGGCGCGCAGCAAGTTATTTCAACCGCCGCCGAGGCGCCGCAGAACGTGATAGCCGCCGACCTCGACGGCGACGGCGATCAGGACGTCCTTGTCGTCTCTTGGCCACAAAATAAAGTCTCGTGGTTCGAGAATCTCGGCGGAGCCACGTTCGCCGACGAGCGCGTCATCACGAGACACGCCTTCGCCGCGCAGTCGGTGGACGTCGCCGACATCGACGGGGACGGCGACCTCGACGCGATCTCCGCCTCGCGGGACGATTATACGACCGCTTGGTACGAGGCGCTCAGAGTGGTGACGTGGACGGGCGCCACCGACGACGACTGGCACACCGCCGCCAACTGGGACCCCGCCGAGGTCCCGGGCGTTAAGGATTTCGCGCTCGTCGAGCCCGCGACAAACCAACCGCGCGTTACCGCGTCAATCGATAAGCTCTCGCTCGGCGGCGCGCAGATATCCTCGACGGCGACGCTAACGATCGCCCCGGCGTCCATCGACACGTTCTTCAGCGAGGGGAACGTCCGCATCTACGGAACCTTCGCGCTCGAGGAAACGGCGACGCCCGTTATCCGACTGGGCGGCGACTGGACGGTCGATCCCGTCGTCGCGGGAACCGACTTGGGCTTCGTGCCCGGTATGAGCGTCGTTCTCGCCGAAGACGGCGCGGGCGTAGCCGACAAATTCTATAATCTGAAAATCGAAGAGCAAGCGATCGTCTTCTCAACCGACAACGTCGAGGTGGAAAACGAGCTCGATGTTCCCGACGGCGCCCTCGTCCTCCGCTCGATCGACACGCTGGAGATCGCCTCGGACGACACGCTCGCCGTGGCGGGGGAGGGGATCGTGTACGGCGGCGCTATGACCCGCGCGATGGCGCCCGGCTCGGGAGCGGCGTATCGATTCGAGTCGCCGAAAACGACCGTCCGCTACCCGGGCGGCGACGAACCCGCCTCTCACACGCTCGAGACGATATTCACCGATCCCGAAACTATCGCCGAAGACGAGAGCGGCGACACGGTAACCTACGGATGGATCGTGCAACCCGAAGCCGTGCTCGACACCGCCGAGCAAATCTACACGATCAACAACGCCGAAGAAAACGGCACGTGGACGTTCGGCTTCATCGATTCGGCGACGGGCAAGCGCTCGCCGGTCGAAATTCTCGGCGGCGGAGGACGCTTTATGCGACGCACCTATCGCGGAAGCTCGGGACGCAACATGCCGAAGGAATCCAAAACGACGACGGGTCCGACGCTCACGTTCCGTTGGAGCAAAGCCGATATGCCGCCCGCCGATCCGCCCGTCGAGGAGGATTGGAGCAAGCTCTTATGCTTCAAGCTCGGCGAGGTTACGGCGGTCGAGGAGAACGAGGGCGAGCGTCCCGAGCGGTTCGCGCTCGAGCAGAACTATCCCAATCCGTTCAACCCGACGACCACCATCAGCTACGCCTTACCCGAAGCGGCGAACGTGCGGCTGGAGATATTCAACGCGCTCGGCGAGCGGGTAACGACGCCGGTTGACGGCGCGCGCGAGGAAGGGCGCCACGAGACGCGCTTCAACGCCGCGGGCATGGCTTCCGGCGTCTATTTCTATCGGATCGAGGCGACGACCGCGAGCGGCAAGACTTACCGCGAGGCGCGGAAGATGACGCTACTGAAATAAGGTAACGCCATTCGATTTATGAAAGGGCGGGCGAGTGTGTCCGCCCTTTTTTGTGGGTGGGGTATGTCGCCATTCCGAACCTCCCGCATTGCCGTCATTCTATGACGCGATTCCTCAACGACGCCAAGCTATTGTAAATGCTCTATATTATGAGGCAAATGTAGTTCGGCTTATGGCATATTCTGAACTAATCCGCAATAACAAACCTTTCCGCAATGAGATAAGCAAAGTTAGCAAGATGATACTTCCCAAGGGCGACCCTATTTGGTTTGCCGGCGTTCAACTATGCGATTTCTCACACGGCCGGCTCAACCGCTACACATTGGAGTTGATCGCGTTCGTAGGCAAAATGCGAGAAGCCGCCAAATATCAAGATATTCGAATCCAATACAGAGGAGACACGAAAGACGTGGTCGTATCCTTTATGATGGATTCCCCCTACGATTTTATCTTCTCGTTCGATACGACCGACGAAGAGATTGATCACATCGTCGAGGGACTTTTAACATGGTTAAGGAAAAGGGACACGGGATGGAGAAGTTTAACAATCCTTGTTGTAGTGGAATGGGGTAGAGAACTTAGGGGGTATGAAATAAAAGTCGCTTAAAACGCAAAAATCGCCACGTGGTTTCCCATCCTTTCCCACGTGGTAACAAGGCGCGAATCCACCGCGCCGATTCGGGGCGGCTCCATGCCGCCCTTACTTTTTGAATAGTAAACTGTTAGGTCTTTCTTTAAAAATCAAGCAACGGAACAAAAATACAACGACATGGACAAGTAGCGCTATATTGCGGAGATGCGCGGTAATAAAATAAACGCGCTCGATGCCGTCAAAGTAACCGGAGCTAAACGATCTTGTCTTTGTTATCCCCGCATAAAAAGACAAGGATATCCACAACACAAGAAAGAATAGCCCTATTATATTCCCCGCCTTCATTCGTCTTCCCCGTTAAACCAATGGGATAATACGTAATCGACTATGGAGTCAACGTCCTCGCTTGAAAGCGACGGATCAAGCGTTGCAAAGTTGTTTAGTCCGTAC
>WJMR01000177.1 GCA_014727845.1 Ignavibacteriales bacterium | reverse complement strand
GTCAAGAACGTCGAGAAAGTCTCCTCGCAATCCTCGCAAGGCGTCTCGCTCGTCACCCTCGAGTTCGCCTACGACGCGGATATGGACCAAGCCGAGGCGGACGTGCGCAACGCGGTGGACTTCATCCGCGACGTTCTACCCGAGGACGCCACCGAGCCGCTCGTCTTTGCGTTTGACCCCTCGATGATCCCCGTCCTCTATATTTCCGTCAACTCCCCCTACCTCGGGTCGGCGGAATTGAGGAAGCTCTCCGAGGATAACGTCGAGGCGTTGCTCGAGCGCGTCGAAGGCGTCGCCTCCGTGCAAACATGGGGCGGACTCGAGCGGCAAATCAACGTCAACCTCAACCCGATCGCCCTCGCCGCCTACTCCCTCTCCCCCGAGCAGGTGGCGCGCGCCGTGCAAATGGGCGGCGGCCTCATACCCGCCGGCAGCATCGAAACGACGACGCGGAACTACAACCTCCGCGTCTTCAGCGAATATCTCGACGTCGATCAAGTCGCCAACACCGTCGTCACCTTCAAAGGCGGCGAGCCGATTTACGTGAAGGAAGTCGCCGACGTCGAGGACGGCTTCAAGGATCAAACCGCCGACGTCCGCGCCAACTACGGCCAAGGCGTGCTGATGATCGTCCAGAAACAATCCGACGCCAACACCGTGATCGCCGCGCGGCGCGTTAAGGAGGAGCTGCCGAACGTGCTCGAACGGATGCCCGAGGGCGTTCGGTTCGACGTGATGTTCGATCAGTCGGACTTCATCACCCGCTCGGTCGGCAACCTCTCGAACACCGCCGTCATCGCCTTCTTCATGGCCGTCGGCGTCGTGTATCTCTTCTTGCGGAACTGGCGCGGTTCGGTCATCATCGGCGTCGGCATCCCCGTCTCCATCGTCGCCACCTTCTCGGTCTTGATGCTCGCCGATCTCACGCTCAACGTCATCACGATGGCGGGCTTGGCGCTGGCGATCGGTATGCTGGTGGATAACTCGATCGTCGTGCTCGAGAACGTCTATCGGCATCGGGAGCTGGGCGAAAGTATGAACGAGGCGTCGAGGCGCGGCGCGGCGGAAGTCGGGATGGCGATCGCCGCCTCGACCTTCACCACCATCAGCGTCTTCCTCCCCGTACTCTTCGTGCCCGACATCACGGGTCGGCTCTTCCGCGACATGGTGTACACCATCGCGTTTAGCTTGCTCGTCTCGCTCGTCGTGGCGCTCACGCTCGTCCCGGCGCTCTCCTCGCGGATCCTCCGCACCGCCTCCGAGCTGCAGAGCCACACGGAACGCGAAGGGAAGACCCTCTTCGGTAAGTTCAAGAACTCGATCGGGCGCGGCTTGGATCGCTTCGGCGACACCTACGCCAAGCACTTGAACTGGGCGCTCACGCATCGCAAAACGACGCTCGGCATCGTGGCGGTCTTCCTCGTCGGCTCCATCGGCGTCGCCACGACGCTCGGCGGCGAGTTCCTGCCGCGATCCGATCAAAGCTTCGTCAACGTTATATTCGAGGCGGAGGCGGGCGTCTCCTTGCCGCAACTGCGGAAACGCGTGCTCGACATCGAGGACGCCGTCCGCGACGAAGTGCCGGAGCTGGAGTCGCTCTCCTTGAACTTTGGTCAGCAAGAGGGCGTCGGCGCGATCGGCAACTCCTCGAACACGATCGAGATGTTTCTACGACTTGTCCCCCTCGACGAGCGGACGAGGAGTCAGTCGGAAATCCAAGACGCGCTGCGCGAGCGGTTCGACAACATTCCGGGAATCACCTACACCATCCAACAGGGCGGCGCGTTCTCGAACGAGCGCGACGTGGAGGTGAAGGTCTTCGGACACGACATCGAGCAGACCAAAGCGATCGCCGAAGACTTGGAGGCGAAGATCGAAAAGATCGAGGCGCTCGCCGACGTCTCGCTCAATATGGAGAGCGTCGCGCCCGAGTTGCATGTGCGCCTGAACAAGGATATGCTCAACTCCTACGGACTTTCGACGCTCGAGGTGGCGCAGAACATCTCGACGGCGATCCAAGGAAGAGTGGCGGCGCGGTTCCGCGAAGGGAGCGACGAATACAACGTGTACGTTCAACTCGACGAGGCGTATCGGCAAGAGAAGTCGGACGTCGAGCGCGTGCGCATCCCGTTGCCGATGGTCGGCGAGACGATCGAGCTGAACTCCGTCGCGACGATCGAATCCGAGGCGGCGACGCCGAACATCTATCGCGAGAACCAGAACCGCTACGTCTCGGTCGGCGCCTCGCTCGCCGGCTCGGATCTCTCCGGCGCCGTCGCGCAAGTCGAGGAGGCGATCGCCGGAACGCCGATCCCTTCGGACGTCACCGTCGTCATCGGCGGCACGGCCGAGGATCAGCAAGAAGCGTTCTTCTATCTCATCGTCGCCTTCCTCGCCGCCATTCTCCTCGTCTATATGATCATGGCCTCGCAGTTCGAGTCGTTGATCTCGCCGTTCATCATTATGTTCACGGTGCCCCTCTCGATCATCGGCGTCTTCTTCTTCCTCTTCGTCACGCAAACGACGATCAGCGTTATGGCGCTCGTCGGATTGGTGATGCTCGTCGGCATCGCCGTCAACAACGGCATCGTGCTGGTGGATTTCATCAATCAGTTGCGCGCCGAAGGTCGGGATATCGGCGAGGCGGTGCGCGAGGCGTCCAAGGCGAGGATGCGTCCCGTCTTGATGACGGCGCTGACGACCATTCTCGGTATGACGCCTCTGGCGATAGAGCTGGGAACGGGCGCGGAAACGTGGTCGCCCTTGGCGCGCTCGGTCATCGGCGGCATGATCTCCACGACGGGCTTGACGCTCCTGGTCATCCCCGTGCTCTACCTCATGGCGCACTCGGCGGTCGAGCGCTTTAAAGCGTTCGCGCTAAAAACCCACGCGCGTTTGCGCGGCAAGAAAACAGCGACGAACGAAACGAGTTAGCCAACCCAAACGGCGACTCCCAAAGCGGGACGGTCTTCGGATCGTCTCGCTTTTTTTTCGTTCCCCCTCTTCGTAACGTCGGATATGAAGCGCGCGATCATCTTCCTTCTCGTCGCGACGACGACGGCGTTCGGTCAGTTCGTCGAGACGCGCGGAACCGAGTTCTCGCTCGCGGGCGATCCCTACCGTTTCGCGGGCGTCAACGCGGGCTATCTATTAACGATCGCGGCGGACTCCTCCCGAAAACCCTTGGTGGATACGGTCTTCGCGCGAGCGCGTCGGATAGGCGCGACCGTGGCGAGGATGTGGGCGTTCCACTCCGCCGACGAGGCGTACCCGAGCGCGATAAGAACGGCGCCCCGTGTGTTTCGCCGGGCGGGACTCCGCGCGTTGGATTACGTCCTCTGGCGGGCGCGAGAGAACGGCGTCAAGCTCATACTCTGTTTGGAGAATTACCATCCTCACTATGGCGGCGTTCCGCTATACCTCAAGTGGGCGAGCGAACGCATGCCCGAGCGCGCTCCGTTTAGGACGAACGACTTCTATACGGACGACACGCTCCGAGCGTGGTACGCCTTGCAAGCGCGCGCCGTACTCTTGCGACGCAACGCGTACACGGGCGTCGCGTATCGCGACGATCCGACGATCTTGGCGTGGGAGTTGATCAACGAGGCGTCGAACCCGTATCGCCCGAGCGAGACGGTCCTCGCGTGGTACGCGTGGGCGGCGGCGTTGGTGAAGTCGTTCGACGCCAACCACCTTGTTACGACGGGGGAAGTCGGTTACGACGACACGCCGCGCCGATACGCGGACGTCCGACTCGGGTATAACGGAAGCGATTGGCTCTTTAACGGGATGAAGGGGACGTCGTATCGGAAGAACGGCGCGGTCGAAGGGATCGACTTCCTCTCGTTCCATCTGTATCCCGAGGCGTGGGGGCTTTCCGAGGCGGCGGGCGCGACGTGGGTGGAGGATCATCTGCGGATCGCCGACGAACTCGGAAAACCCGCGCTACTCGGGGAGTTCGGCGCGACGACCAATCGCGCGGAGGCGTTCGGCGCGTGGCTCGAGCGCGTCGCGGGTCGGAATTGCCGCTCGGCGGCGGCGTGGCAATACGTGCCGACCGAGCTTACGCCGAGCGACGACTACGCGTTCAACGAGACGAACGATCCCGCGACGGGCGTGGTAATCGCGGCGTTCGCCGAGGGTCGGCTCGCGCCCGAAGACGCCCCTCTCGCCGACGCGCCGATCCTTCGGCAGAACTATCCCAATCCGTTCAACCCGATCACCACGATCGAATACGAGCTGCCGAACGACGCCCACGTTGCGCTCGAAGTGTTCGCCGTTACGGGCGAGCGCGTCGCCCTCTTGGAGCGCGGACCGCGCGTAAAAGGAAAACACCGTCTCGTCCTCTCGGCGGATAGTCGCGATCTTTCGAGCGGCGCCTATCTCTACCGATTGAACGCGGACGGCGTTCTCCTCGCCAAAAAAATGGTCGTCCTTAAGTAGTCGGCTTATCGCCGCCCTCGTCGGGCTTCTTCGGCGCGTCGCCGTTCGTCTTCTTCGTCGAGGCGCCGAGGGCGTACCAGTCGATCTTCCGCGTCGCCATCATCACGGCGGCGATGATAATGAACAGGAAGACGCTGCCGAGCAAGAGGGAGTACGTTTCCAACCGCAGGACGACGAGCAGGAAAACGTAGAGCGCGACGAGCGAACCGGCGAGCGAGTAGCGCGCCTTCTCGGTCGTGAAAAGGCGCCACGAGTAGGAAACGACAAGCGCTATTGTGGCGACCGACGCGATACCGTACGCGAGTATGAAGTCGAGATGCTCGCCGAGAGAAAGCAGTAGCGTGTAGAAAACGATGATCGCGACGCCGACGAGCAGGTAGTGCATCGGGTGGAGCAAGCTTTTATAGAGGACTTCGACGAGGAAGAAGGCGACGAACGTCAACCCGATGAAGAGGAACGAGTATTTGGCGGCGCGCGAGATTTGCTGATACGAGTCGGCGGTTTGGAGGAGCTCGACGCCGAACGCGGACGACGTCATATAGGGCGACTCGCCCGTCCACTGCTGCGGGAAGCTCCGATTGAGGTGGAAGACGCGCCACGCGGCGTTGAACGAGTCGTCGCGAACGTTTCGCTCGTCCGGTAGGAACGCGCCGGTGAAGGCGGGGTCGCTCCATTTGGACTCGACCGCGGCGCGCGTGGTTTTTCCGACGGGCGTAATCATAAACGTTTCGCTGCCGTTGAGCGTGAGCGTGAACGAGAAGTCGAGGCGCTTCTTACGCGAGTCGATCGTCACGTCGGCGCGGACCGCCTCTCGCGCGATGTTCTGTTCGCCGATGGTCGGATCGACCGGGACGTTCTCGCCGTCGAACGAGAGCGTCAACTCGTCGCGTACGCCTCGGAGATCGCTCATCCCGACGAGGACGTACGCCTCGTTCCACAAGACGCGATAGGGCTCGAGGTCGAGCTTCGAGAAATCCGGCGCAACGAAATGCCCGGAAAATTCGGACTTCGCCGAGTAGAGGATCGCCTCGTAGATGCCGCGAGATCGCGTGTTGGGCTCGAGCGCGGCGTTGACGTGCAGCTCCTCGGGGAGGAAGCGCGCGTACTCTTTCTTGCGCGCGAGGGAGTCGTGGCTCCGGTCGTAATAGGGAACGACGAGCACGGGACCGACGATTGTCTGCGGCTCGCCCCACTTGGCGCCGATCTCGCGCACGGCGCGATCTTTGCGGTCTTGCCGCTCGTACACCAGCGCGTTGATCAGGAGTAGCGGCACGAAGAGCGCCACGGTTAATCCCGCGACGATGAGCAGACGAATCGAGGTGGAGGACTTGAGGCGTTCGTCGAATGAGATGGTCATGGAAGCGCCTTTATACTATTGTTGGTTTTGATTGATTTCGATGTTCTCAACGTTATACTTTACCGGAGTTGAAAAAGTTCCACCGAAAATAAATCAAAGGATTAGACGATGCGAACGGTAACCGTGTTCGGAAGCTCGGCGCCGAAACCGGGCGAGCCGGAATACGAGGCGGCGGTTGGGTTGGGCGCGGCGTTGGGCGCGGCGGGCGTCGGGACGTGCACGGGCGGCTACGGCGGCGTGATGGAGGCGGTCTCGAAGGGCGCGCGGGAGGCGGGCGCCGAGGCGACGGGCGTAACGATCGTCGGCGGGTGGGGCGAGGCGAACCGTTACCTGACGCGCGTCCTCGAGCGGGGGACGCTCTTCGCGCGAATCGAAACGTTGATCGGCGAGGGGGACGCGTACGTCGCGCTTCCGGGCGGCACGGGCACGTTGCTCGAGCTCACCGCCGTGTGGGAGTACGTCAACAAGGGCTTCCTCGATCCGAAGCCGATCGTCGCGGTCGGCGATATGTGGAAACCCGCGCTGGACGCGCTCGACGCGCGGTTGGCGGCGGAGGGGCGGCGTACGGGAAGAGTGACGAGGGCGGATAGCGCGGAGGAAGCGGCGCGAATTCTTCTCGCGGAACTCGGGGGTTACGGGTCGTCGATGTAGCGGTCGGGTCCCATATCCTCGGGACCGCGTCGTTTGTCGCGGCGCCGGCGCTCCTCGATCTTTTCGCGGAGTCGTTCGTTGTAGGCGATCAACAGAAGGAGGAGGAACCCCGCGAGGAAGTAAATCCACAAGCGGTCGAACGTTTCGATCGTCCCCTCCGCCAAGCTCTCGAACGTGAGACGTCCCTTCGCGACCGCGTAGAATATGGGCGTGTGGAAAAGGACGAGCGCGACGTAGAGGATCGTCTTCTTGCGCGGTTCGGCGTAGTACACAAAGAGGAGCGAAAACCCGACGACGGCGGGGAGCCCGGGGAGAAGCGCGTCGAAAAATCCGACGAACAAGAGTTTCCGATAGAGGAAGTAGAACAATCCGAAAAGGAAAAAGAAGGCGCCGAGGAAGACGAGCGGCTTATTGCGCGCGCCAAAGGCGAAGAAGAGAACGCCCGCGCCGGCGACGCCGAAGAAGAACGCCGTCGCCAATCCGATATCGAAACGCTCGACCCCGAAAAGGCGGTACGCCAATCCGAGCGAGACAATAAGGGCGACGTACGCCAAAAAATCGCGTGATCGATTCGAAGCCATCGACGAAACTTACGTAATAACGCGGGAATATCGTAGCCGCCGCTCGCGTACCGTCCGTTTCGCGGGTTTGGTATTTTCAAAAAAAGCCCGTAAATTTTCGGGATTTTAAAATGATATTTGGCATAGCAACATAACCGACGACGAGACCGCTCCCGGGAGCGGTATTTTTTTATCCAAACGGACGGACGATGCGGGAAAATCGACGACGAGCGACATTGGTTCTGGAGGACGGAACGGAGTTCGAGGGGCGGCTCTTCGGCTATCCGAAGAACGTCAACGGCGAGGTCGTTTTCAACACGGGGATGGTCGGCTACGCCGAGACGATGACGGATCCTTCTTATCGCGGGCAGATTCTCGCGATCACGTATCCGCTGATCGGCAACTACGGCGTACCCGATCCGACGCGACGGGACGGGCTTTACGAGCACTTCGAGTCGGAGCGGATCCAAACGCAAGCGTTGATCGTCGGGGACTACTCGGATGATTATTCGCACCACGAGGCGACGCGTTCCCTCGAGGAGTGGATGCACGACGAGAAAATCCCGGGCATTACGGGCGTTGATACTCGCGAGCTGACGCACGTTCTCCGCGAGCGCGGCTCGACGCTCGGCAAGGTGATCGTGGACGACGAGCCGATCGAGTTCGAGGATCCGAACCTCCGCAACGTGGCGGCCGAAGTGTGCGTTCCCGAAAAGGTCTTCTACGACAAGGGCGGACCGACGATCGCGATCGTCGATTGCGGCACGAAGAACAACATCATCCGCGCCTTCCTGGATCGCGGCGTGAGCGTGTTGCGGACGCCGTGGGATCACGACTTTAACGTCGAGGACGTCTCCGGCGTCGTGATCTCGAACGGACCGGGCGATCCGAAGATGTGCGACAAGACGATCGAGCGCGTGCGCGAGGCGATGACGCGCGACTTGCCGATTCTCGGCATCTGCCTCGGCAGCCAGATACTAGCCTTGGCGAGCGGCGCCGACACGTATAAGATGAAGTACGGCCACCGCGGGCACAACCAGCCCGTGAACGAGTGGGGCGCGAAGCGGTGCTACATCACGTCGCAGAACCACGGCTACGCGATCGACTCGACGACGCTGAAGCTCGATTGGCGCGAATGGTTCGCGAACGACAACGACGAGACGAACGAGGGACTCATCCACGTCCACAAGCCGTTCTTCGGCGCGCAGTTCCACCCCGAGGCGTCTCCGGGTCCCGACGACACCGAGTTTATCTTCGACATGTTTTGCAGGGCGGCGCTATGATTCTGAAATCGAAACCGAAAAAAGTGTTGACGCTCGGATCGGGCGCGTTACAGATCGGGCAGGCGGGCGAGTTCGACTACTCGGGCAGCCAGGCGATTAAGGCGATGAAGGAGGACGGCGTCGAGACGGCGCTCGTCAACCCGAATATCGCGACCATCCAAACCTCGGAGGACTTCGCCGACAAAGTCTATTTCCTCCCGTTGCGCGCGGATTTCGTCGAGCGCGTCATCGAGAAGGAGCGTCCCGACGGCATTCTGCTCGGGTTCGGCGGCCAGACGGGGCTGAACGTCGGGTTGGAGTTGCATAAGAACGGAACGCTGGAAAAATACGGCGTTCGCGTGTTGGGCACGCCGATCGAGGCGATCGAGAAGACGGAGGATCGGCAACTTTTCGCCGACGCGGTGCGCGCGGCGGGATTGAAGACGCCCGCCAGCAAAACGGTCTCGACCGCGGACGAGGCGATCGCCGTCGCCGAGGAGATGGGCTTTCCCGTGATGACCCGCGTCGCCTACGCGCTGGGCGGGCTCGGCTCGGGCGTGGTGCACTCGAAAGAGGAGCTGATCGAGAAGGCGACGCGCGCCTTTAAGTTCGCGCCGCAGATTCTCATCGAGGAGTCGCTCGAAGGTTGGAAGGAACTCGAGTACGAGGTGGTGCGCGATCGGTTCGACAACTGCATCACCGTTTGCTCGATGGAGAACATCGATCCGATGGGCGTGCACACGGGCGACAGCGTCGTCGTCGCGCCGCTGCAGACGCTCACGGCGAAGGAGCATTTCCACCTGCGAGGCGTGAGCATCAAGATGATCCGCGCGCTCGGCGTGATCGGGGAGTGCAACATCCAATTCGCGCTCGACCCCGAGAGCGGGGACTATCGGATCATCGAAGTCAACGCGCGGCTCTCGCGCTCCTCGGCGCTCGCCTCGAAGGCGACGGGCTATCCGCTCGCGTTCGTCGCCGCGAAACTCTCGCTCGGCTACGCGCTCAACGACGTGGTCAACGAAATCACGCGTCAAACCTCGTCGAACTTCGAGCCGGCGCTCGACTACATCGTTCTTAAATATCCGCGCTGGGATCTCCAGAAATTCCGACAAGTCTCGAACCGCCTCGGCAGCGAGATGAAGTCGGTCGGCGAAGTGATGGCGATCGGGCGGAAGTTCGAGGAGGTTCTCCAAAAGGCGATTCGTATGCTCGACGGCGGCATGGGCGGCTTCGAGGGAGAGGGGCTCGAGACCGACGACCTCGACCGCGAACTCGCCGAACCGACCGACAAGCGGCTCTACTTCGTCGCCAAAGCGCTGGAGGAGGGCTACACGGTCGAGCGGATCCACGAGCTCACGAAGATCACGCCGTGGTTCCTCCACAAAATGAAGAACGTGGTGGATACGAAGAAAACCCTTGTGGGGCGCGGGCTTCGCGAGGTTACGGACGAGGAGCTACGTCGCGCGAAGGAATTCGGCTTTTCCGACGAGCAACTCGCGCGCTATCTCGGCGTCGATCAGTTCGTCGTGCGCGAGCGTCGGAAGAGCGCCGGCATCGTGCCGCGCGTAAAGCAGATCGACACGCTCGCGGCCGAGTATCCCGCGAAAACCAACTATTTATATATGACCTACAACGGTCGCGAGGACGACGTCGAGTTGGGCGAAGAGAACCAGATCGCCGTCCTCGGCGGCGGACCCTATCGGATCGGCTCCTCGGTCGAGTTCGATTGGTGTTGCGTCAACGCGGTGCAGACGATCAACCGCCTCGGCTACAAAACGATCATGATCAACTACAACCCCGAGACGGTGAGCACCGACCACGACTTCGTCGATAAGCTCTACTTCGAGGAGATGACGCTCGAGCGTACGCTGGACATCAACGACAAGGAGAACCTGCACGGGGTGATCGTGTCGATGGGCGGACAGATTCCGAACAGTCTCGCGATGAAGTTGCACAAACAAGGCGTTCGGATACTCGGGACGTCGCCGACGATGATCGATAGCGCGGAGAACCGCCACACCTTCTCGGGCATCCTCGACACGATCGGCGTCGATCAACCGGCGTGGCGCGAGCTGACGACGCTCGCCGAAGCGAAGGCGTTCGCCGAGGAAGTCGGCTACCCCGTGCTCATACGTCCGAGCTACGTTTTGAGCGGCGCGGCGATGAGTATCGTCTTGACGGAAGAGGAGCTCGAGGGCTACCTGAAGCGCGCCTCGACGATCAGCCGCGAGTACCCCGTCGTCATCAGTAAGTTCATCACCGACGCGCGCGAGATCGACGTGGACGCGGTCGCCGACGACGGCGAGCTCTTCTGCTACGCGATTTCGGGACACGTCGAGAACGCGGGCGTCCACTCCGGCGACGCGACGATCGTGCTGCCGCCGCAACGCACCTACCTCGAGACGATGCGGCGCGTCAAGAACATCACGCGGCGGATCGCCGAGGCGCTCGAGATAACGGGACCGTTCAACATCCAGTTCATCGCGAAGGATAACGACGTGAAAGTGATCGAGTGCAACCTCCGCGCCTCGCGCTCGTTCCCGTTCGTCTCGAAAGTGTTGAAGATCAACTTCATCGATCTCGCGACGCGCTTGATGGTCGGGGGGAAGAAGCCGGATAAGATTAGCGGCTCCTCGTTCGATCTCGACTACGTCGGCGTTAAGGTTTCCCAGTTCTCCTTCACGCGCCTTAAAGGCAGCGACCCAGCGCTCGGCGTCGAGATGGCGTCCACGGGCGAAGTGGCGTGCCTCGGCGACGACTTCAACGAGGCGTTCCTTAAGGCGTACTTCTCGACGGGCTTCCGCGCGCCCGAGAAGGCGGCGCTCCTTTCTACCGGCACGCTCCCCGAGAAAGCCGAGCTGATCGACGAGCTGCGGGTTTTTCTCGATATGGGGCTGAAGCTCTACGGCACCAAGGGCACCGCGGATTTCTACGCCTCGTACGACATCCCCGTCGAAACGCTGCACCGACCCTCGACGAAGAAGGAACCCTCCGCGCTCCAATACCTCGCCGACGGGAAGATCGACTTGTGCGTCAACATCCCCAAGACGACGGAGAAGGAGGAGCTGAACGACGACTACCTCATCCGCCGGCGCGCCGTCGATCTCAACGTGCCGCTTATCACCAACGTAAAGGTGGCGAAGCGGTTCGTCAAAGCGCTGAAGCAATACAACGAAAGCGGATTGCAGGTTAAGAGCTGGGACGAGTATTAGCGCTCGATAATTCGGAAACGACGGGATCGCTCGGGGAACCGACGCCCGTCGTTTTCTCGTTTAAAGAGGAAATGATGTCGGAAAATCAAAGCGAGACCCGCGATGCCCATTTGGCTCATTAAAACGTTCGTCGTCGTTCTCATCCTCGGCGTGTACGCGCTTTCGGGATACTACCTCTATCGGCGCGGCGCGCAAGCGTTCTCGTTGGAGAAGGGGCGGCGTCGGCTCGGTTGGACGGTCGGCGTTCTCTACTCGACGTATTTTATCGGCGCGTTCGGCGCGCGGTGGCTCGGCGTTACGGCGTTCGTCGTCCCGATCACCGTCGGCGCATGGGTCCTCTCGATCGCGCTCTACGCTTTCCTCGCTCTCCTCCTCGTCGATCTTGGGCGACTCTTCTTGCGCAAACCGATTCGCGAGCGACGAGGCGTTTTCGCCGACTATCCGAAATTCAAACGCGCGCTCGGTTGGACGGTCGTCGCGCTCGCCGTCGGCGTCACCGCGTACGGCCACCTCAATATGCGGACGATCGAGACGGTCGCGCTCGATGTGGAAGCGCCGAAACGCCACGCCCAACGCGACGAATTACGGATCGTCTTCTTCTCCGACTCCCACTTCGACTTGATTCGCGGTCCGCGATTCGCGCGGGACGTCGTCGAGGCGATCCACGCGGCGAAGCCCGACGTCGTGATTATGGGCGGGGACTTGATCGACGCGCCGATCGAGCAACTCGAGGCGTGCGGCGTGGCGGCGGAGTTGCGGAAGCTCGACGCGCCGCTCGGGGTGTACGGCATATTCGGCAATCACGAATACATCGTCGGCGAAGAGGCGGCGGAGGAAGTCTTCCGCGCAATAGGGATGATCGAGATCCGCGACACGACGTTCGTCCTCGACTCGACGCTCGCCATCCTCGCGCGGGACGACCTCGCGAAGCTACGCACGACGGGGGTTACGCGCGCGCCGCTCGAAGAGCTATCCGCGAGACTCGACCGCCGCTATCCG
>WJMR01000176.1 GCA_014727845.1 Ignavibacteriales bacterium | reverse complement strand
CCTCTAAGCGCGTCGAGTGAAAGCGCGCGCTTCGGTTTCGCGGTTTCCGCCATACGCGTCTCCTACTTAAGCAACAACATTTTGATCGAGGCGACGCGTTCGTTCGCCTCCGCCCGCAAGAAGTAGGCGCCGCTCGGATAACCGTCCGCGTTCCATCGGAACTCGTGAACGCCCGCGCCGTACGCGCCTTCGGCGAGGGTCGTCGTCTTCCGTCCGAGCGCATCGAACACCTCCACGCGTATCTCGCTCGTGCGCGGAAGTTCAATCCGAACCGACGTGGCGGGGTTAAACGGGTTGGGATAATTTTGTCGGAGCGTAAACGAGTCGGGGATCTCCCGCGCGTCCGACGCTATCTCCTCCTCGACCGCGACGAACACCGCGTCGGGAGAACGACGACGATTGACCATAAGCATCGCGGCGTCCGCGACGACGTAATCGCCCGACGAGACGCCTTCGTTCGTTAAGCGGATCGCCGTCCGCTCCCCCGCTTCGAGATAGACTTCGCCGAGCTTCCGCCACCCTCTATTCGCCGCGGCGGTTTGGTCGAGCGTCGTATCGAGCGTGTCGGTCGCGCCGAAGAGACGATACGAGGCGTCGGTCGTCCAGGCGGAACTTGTCGCGGTATAAACGTACGCGTCGTACCACGCCGCCGTTTCCACGTCGAACCGATAGTCGATCGACGCGCTTCCCGTATCCGCCGCTCGGAGAATTTTCCCCTCGAAACCGGGCACGTTGGTGACGAGCCACCCGTCGCTTGTCTCGGCGCCGGTGTCGGTCTCGTTGACGATTAAAGCCGGCGGTCGCCAATCGCTACCTCCTCGCAACGGAACGATCGCGGGGGTCTTGTAATACGCGTCGTACACCGCCGTCCCGAGCGCGTCGTCGTTCTTCCGCAATCCCTCGTAGAAGAAGAACGCCTCGCCGGGCACGTTCCGGTCACGGTTGAGTTGCATGAAATCGAGCAGTAGCGATTCCGAAACGACGTAGCTTCCGACATTCATTAGTATTCCCGCAAAGAGTATCTCGTCGCTCCTCTCACCCGCCCGGGCGATCGCTTGGTTCAACTCGTATTGGTAGTCGGCGTAGTTGTAGCGGTAGAGTTGCGGGATGAAGTGATCGATCATGCCGCTGTCGAGCCACGACCGCGCGTCCTGTAAGTAGTTTTCGTACGACCAGGGATAGACGCTCGGACTCGACGCGACGACGACGTTCTCGTCCTTCCCTTTCACGAGGGCTTGAACGTCTTTGTAGAACAAGTTCAGCTTGTTCGCCCGCCACCGCATCCAGCTTGGGTCGGCGCCGTTCGTCGGCGGATCGGCGCCCGCGTGTTCGGCGCGGTATATCGCCACGGAGACGGAGTCGTAACCGCCTTGTATCGGCAAGGCGGGTATCCGATCCGAAAACTCGACGCCGTCCACCTCGTAGTTGTCCACGACCTCCTCGACGAGTTTCAGAAGCAAACCGCGAACCTCGGGGTTAACGCCGCTCATCCACACGAAGCCGTCTTTCACAGTGATCGAGCCGTCAACGTCGCGCGAGGCGAGATCGGGTCGAACGGCGAGGAGTGGTCCGAGCGTCGGCGGATCGGCGGTGGAATACCACGCGGCGAATCCGTACTCGAACCACGGATAGACTTCTATTCCGACACGATGCGCCTCGACGACGACGCGCCCAAGCGGATCGCGCCCGTCGAATTGCGGATCAATCGGAACGCCCGTCAACGAGTCCATCACTTCGCTCGGGAACTGCGTCATACTCGCGTTCCATACGGCGGGGAAGACGGCGTTCACCCCGATCGAAGCGAGATAGTCCATCGCCTCGGCGATGTTGTCGTCGGTATAAAGAACTTGGCTGGCGACGTCGGTCAACTTCACGGCGCGCATTTCTTCGAGCGGTTGCGCGTGCAAGGCGACCGCGAGCATAGCCGCGGTTAGCAAGGCGTTTCCGGTATTCATAGACGTCCGCTTTATTTTATGAGCAGCATTTTAACGGCGGCGACGCGGTTTTCGACGACGAGGCGGCAGTAATACACGCCGCTCGCCGCGTCGTCGGCGTTCCACCGGAAGAGTCGTTCGCCCGCGTCGTACGCGCCGTTGGCGAGATCGGCGACTTTTTCGCCGAGGGCGTTGTACACGCTCAACGATAGATCGGCGCGCTTCGGCAACGAGACTGCGACGACGGTGACGGCGTTAAACGGATTGGGATAATTCTGGCGGAGCGTAAACTCGCTCGGGGTTGCGGCGACTCGTTCGTCGCGACCACCAACACCGACGACGACGTCGGGCGACTTCTTCCGATTGATCATAACCATCGCGGCGTCGGCGACGAGAATTTCATCCGCGCCGATTCGCGAATTGTCCAGTTTAAGAACGCGGCCGCTCCCCTCGCGAAGATACGCCGAGCCGAGCTTCCGCCAACCTCGGAGCTCCGAGTCGGTTTGATCGACGACGACGGTCGAGCTGTCACCCTCGGAGTAGAGCGTGTACGTCGCGGCGGTCGTCCACGCGACGTTCGGCACGCCGTAGTAGTAGATGTCGTACCACGCCTCGACGGGCGGATCGAACTCGTATTCTATCGTCGTCGAAGTCGTTTCGTCCTCGCAGCGCAAGACGCCGTCCCGGTATCCGCGCACGCTCGTCTCTATCCACGCGCCCGAAGTATGCGCCCCGGCGTCGGTCTCGTTGACGATCGTCGCCTTCGGCCGGAAGACCTCTCCCCCGCGCCACGGAATACGCGCGGGCGTCGCGTAGTGCGTCGCGCCGAGCGAATCGCCGACGAGGTTCTCGTTCGCGCGCAACCCCTCGTAGAAAAAGAACGTCTCGCCCGCCACGTTGTTGGCGCGATTGAGCGCGACGATATCCGACGCCAACTCCCAATCAATCACCCACGAGCCCGCCTTCGCCAGCACGCCCGCGAAGAAGATGTCGGGATTAACCGCGCGGATGTTCGACAGCGACTGATCGAGCGTATTTTGGTAATTCGCGTAGTCGTATCGGTAGAGCTGCGGGATAATGTTGTCCACGAGAGCCGAGCTCGCCCACTCTTTCGAGTCCTGCAGATATTCGTCGTATCCCCACGGGTAGTGGGTCGGCGAGGAGGAGAGGATGAGATAGTCGCCGCGCGCCTTAACGGAATCGCGCAACCGCGCCATAAATTCGGTGAGCTTGTCGGCTCGCCATCGCTTCCAGAAATAATCGTTCGAAGTCGTCGGCGGATCGTCGCCGCTATGCTCGGCGCGATAAACGGCGACGGTCGCGGAGTCGTAACCGCCCGTCGGCGGCATCGCGGGGAGACGGTCGTCCCCTTGCACGCCGTCCACGTCGTAGTTGTCGAGGATTTCGGTCGCCAACGAGATGATATAATCCTGCGCGTCGGGGTTGATCGCGCTCATCCAATCGAAGCCGTTCTTAACGACGAGATCGCCGTTACCGTCGCGCAACGCCCACTCGGGATACGTCGCGATAATATGCCCGCCCGATTGGCTATAGGACGTCGCGAAGCCGTACTCCAACCACGGGATAACCTCGACGCCGTTGCGGTGCGCCTCGATCGTTACGCGTTCGAGCATATCGCGCCCTTGATACGACGGGTTGGGAACGACCGGCGTTCCGAAATGATCGTTCATCACCTCGCTCGGATAGAGCGTATAGCCCGCGTTATAGACGACGGGAAAGACGACGTTGACGTTGATCGAGGCGAGGTAATCCATCGCCTCTTCAATGTTCTTATCCGTTTCGAGAACGTGGCTATCGACGTTCGTCAACCAGACGGCGCGCATTTCTTGTAGCGGCTGCGCGATGAGCGTCGCGGCGAGCGCGAGCGGAAGGAGTAATGTCTTCACGGTACCCTACGCGTTAGTTCGTGAGATTAGGGAAGACCGCGCGGTCTTCGTAGAGCGACTTAAAGAAATCGGGATACTTTTTCAATCCCTCGTAGAAGAAATAGACCTCGCCTTGCACGCCGCGCGCTCGGTTGGCTTCGACGATCCCTCGCAACAATTCCTCGGAGGCGTAGTAATCGCCGACCTTCAGCAACACGCCGGGATAGAACGTCCGCTTGCGCTCGGGCGCGATTTGGTAACGAAGGACGCGGTCGAGTTGCTCTTCGTATGCGTCGAGCGATTGCCGATAGAGTTGCGGAATCACGAGATCGACGAAGCCGAGGTTCGTCCACCGGGGCCAATCCTGCAAATATTCTTTCACGCTCCATGGGTAAACGCTCGGAGCGCTCGAGACGATAAGGTTCGAGTCGATCGCCTTAACGGTGTCGCGAAGTCGTTCCATAAATTTGGTAAGGGCCTCGGCGCGCCAGGCGATCCAGTCATAGTCGGTCGGGGATTCGGGGGGCTCGCGGTCGAACTCGCGCTCGTAGAGTTCGACGGTAACGTCGTCGTAGCCGCTTTCCGAAGGCGCGGCGGGGAGCCGATCGTCTCCTTGCACGCCGTCCACGTCGTAGTTGTTCGCGACTTCGACGACGAGGGAGATCATAAAATCTCGCACCTCCGGGTGGAACGGATTCATCCACTCGAAACCGTTTTTTTGGACGAGATCGCCGTCCTCGTCGAGCGCCGCCCACTCGGGCTTCCGCTCCAACAAGACGCCGCCCTCTTCCTCGAACGACGCGGCGAATCCGAACTCGAACCACGCGATCACTTTGATGTCCCGCTTGTGCGCCTCTTCTATTAATTCGGCGAGCGGATCGCGACCGACGAACATCGTGTCGATCTCGCGCCCGGTGAATTCTCGCATGATTTCGCTGGGGTATTGCGTCATCGCCTTGTTCCACACGACGGGGAAGACGGCGTTGAGCCCGATCTCTTGACAGAAGTCCAGGGCCTCGACAATGCTCTCGCGCGAGGAGAGGACGTCGCTATCGACGTTGGTGAGCCAGACGCCGCGAACCGCTTCGACGGGTTGCGCGACGAGGATAACGCGAAAAACGAGGAAGAATAAGAGAAGATGCCGTTTCATACTATCGTCGTTATAAGTGAGAGGGCGGAGTCGCTACCATCGGACGGCGACGCCCGCGTGCGCGCGCACCATTTGCATACCGCTTACGTTTTCAATATCGAGCGCCAAGGCGGGCCAAAGCTCGCCGACGATCAATCGGTATTGCGCGCCGACGACGATCCACACGGGTCCGAAGGCGTTCGCCTCGACGTCCACGCCGAGATCGAAGCCGCCGCTCCAATCAATTTGCTCGTTCGCGGGAACCGTAAACGTCCAGACGGTTTGCGTATCGCCGAGTCCGGACGTATCCACTCGCACCGAGTCGTAGTAGGCGCCTCGGTAATTTTCCCAATAGTAGAAACCGAAACCGAACGTGCCGACTCCGCGTATCGAGCCCGCGTCGAGAAAGGCGTATCGCCCTTGAACACCCGCGCCCGCCGCTTCCAGCTCCATCGCGGGTCCGTCGAGCGGAACCGTCATCGTTCGCGTCTCGCCTTTTATTTCCGCCTCGATGCTTTTCTCTTGATCGACGATCTCGGTGAATTTGAAGTATTCGACTTTGCCGACCCAATAGACCGCGCCCTCCTCCTCGATTCCGAAAGAAACGGCGCCGCCAAACGTCGGTTGATAGCGATCGGCGAGCGAACCGAGCGGAGCGTAATAGGCGCCGACCGCGCCCGCGGTATAGTGGCGCGACTCCTCTTGCGCGAACGAGATTGACGCGAGAAGAGCGAGAAGTGTCGCGAAGTGTTTTGCGTTTTTCATAATCAATACCTAACGGTCAACGCGAACGAAGCGCTTAGTTCGTCGTCGAGCGGATAGTTGTCGTAGCCGAGCTCGCCCTCCGTCGGAATCACGTAGGCGTAGCCCGCGCCAAACGCGACCTCGAACCCCTCGGCGAGAAGATACTCGACGGTCGCCGAACCGACCGCGGCGAGCGGGTTGCCTCCCTTATCGGGCGCGAAGTTCCGGAGTTCGTAGTCGAAGACGTAATCGACTTGCTTAAACGTTTTGCTCCATCGCTCCTCGACGTAGAGCGTTCTGGTGACGAAGAGGACGCCGCCGCCAAGGGCGGGCGTGACGCGGAGAGACTCGGTCGGCGCCCACCGATATTCCGCCGAGAGGAGAAGCGGCACGACCTTCATACCTTGCGTCGGTTCCAACTCGACGGCGAGCGCGGGATCGGCGGCGAGATCCGCCTCGATCTTGCTTCCGTAGCGCGCCTCCCAAAAGCGCCAGTTCCACTTCTCGAGTTCGTCGTCTTGCTCGAGCGCGTATTGTTTGTAGCCGCTTGTCACGGCGATTGAGAAGCCGCCGCCGACGGGGAACGACGCGCGAACGCCGCCGCCAAACGCGGTCGCCTCGGTAACGCCTTCCCGCATGCCGAGGGCGGTCGCGTATTCAAAATACGCCGAGGCGCGGGGCGTCTGCCCGAACGCGGCCGCCGCCGCGAGCGCCAACGCGGCGAGCAAAATGGTTTTAGTTTTCATAATCGTCTCGTCGTTCAACTTACTTCAACCCCACCCGGAGCGTGAACCGAGTCGTCGCGCCGAGTCTGCCGTAGTCGGCGTAAGAGAAATCGGCGCGGATCGGCGCGCTTTTCAGATTGGGGCTCACCCCGACTCCGAAGCTGTAGGTTTCCTCGTCGTAAAAAAACTTATAGCCGCCGCGAATCGCGAGCGCGCGCATCCACTCGAACTCCGCCCCCGCCGTTACGCGCTCGTCGGCGTTGTTCGGATGGGACGCGTCGAGCATAAGCGTTAAGCGGTAGTCGGATTCGTAATCGCCGATTACTTCCGCCGCCGCGCCGAGCCGTAGCGTCGAAGGCATCTTAAATTCGTCGTTGATGAATTTCGCGTCCACCCCAAAATTCCTCATCGTGGCGGCGATTCGCAAGGAGCCAAACCCCGTAAAATACACGACGCCTCCGTCAAAGAGCGCGTTGCTCGCGTCGTACACGTCGATCGACTCGCGGACGTATTTGAGCGTGACGCCGAAGGAGAAGCGGTCGGTCAGCGCTCGGGCGTAGGAGGCGTTAACCGAAAGCGCGTCCGCGCCAAACTCGCCGACGACCTCGAAGACCTTGTTGCCCGAGGCGACGACGGTTCGCGGCATCGTTCCATAATCGAGTTGCGTCGCGCCGAGCGCGAACGTTCCGAGCGAGGAGGAGAATTGATACGCCGCCGCGTAGTGCTTAACGTCCGCGAACCATGGGGCGTACGAGAAGGCGACCGAATGCGTCGCGTCGGAAAACCCGAGCGCCGCGGGATTGGCGAACGTCGCGTTCGCGCCGACGTCGAATAACGCGACGCCCGACTCGCCCGTCGCCGCCTCGCGCGCCGAGACGGGAATGTTCAGAAACGCGAAGCCCGCCGTCGCGGTCTTCTTGAATTCTTGCGCGTATGCGGTCGTCGCGTAAAGAACCGTCGCGGCGACGACCGCCGTTCTCCATACGCGCGAAAGTGTTGTCGGATTCATAGGACGTCCTAACGAACTATCGCCAGCTTGCCGAGCTTCTCCCCGTAGGGCGAGTCGATATGATAAAGGTAAACGCCGCTCTCGACGAATTGACCGTAGTCGGTTATTTG